>JAPUJU010000122.1 GCA_027296025.1 bacterium | reverse complement strand
AGAACTTCTCGTCCGCGACTTTGGTGACGGGCAGGACCGGGCCAAGTTTATCACGATTCACAAAGGCTTCGACGGAGACGACTTCGACGCCGTCCCAGAGAAGCGAGACGACAAGTTTACGTTGACGTATGCGGGAGCGTTCTATTTCAGTGTGGGCTCGTCCTTCAAGAAAAGTGCGGGTGATGAGGTCATGCGAACCTATTCGCCACTCTACTTCTTCGAGGCGCTTTCGAAGCTCTCGGCCCGACGCCCCGATCTCCGCGAGCGGCTCTGCGTCAAATTCATGGGGCAGCTTGGACACGGGTTTGATCCGATCATCAAGAAGATGGGGCTCGAAGATGTGATTCACCGCTTGGGTTTTCTCGATTACGAAGAACATCTGACGATCCTGAAGAGTTCGACGGCGCTGCTGCTCGTGTTGTCACGGGGAGAGAAGAGCCGCGGGTGGATTCCGTCGAAGCTCTTCAGTTATATGGGTTCGGGAAACCCGGTACTCGCGATGGTCCCGGAGGGGGAGGTACGTGATATCATTGAGAGGGCGCAGGCGGGAATTTTCGCCGACCCGGACGATGTCGATGGAATGGTTCATGCAATAGAGACGCTCTACGACGAGTGGTTCACCGTCGGAAAGCGTTTCAAGAGAAAAGAAGACGAGATCAGCAAGTTCGAACGGCGTGCGTTGACGAAACGTCTCGCGACGGTGCTTGACCGCATCGATGAAGGAAGCGGGCGAACATGAAAATCAGCATCTTCGGACTGGGTTACGTCGGTTGCGTATCGGCGGCGTGCCTTGCAGAGGCGGGACACGATGTCACCGGGGTGGATGTCGATTTGACCAAGGTGGATCTCCTCAACGGTGGCAAATCGCCCGTCATTGAGAAGGACCTCGAGACGTTGATCGGCAAAGCCGTCAAGAACGGCACCCTGCGCGCCGTCGCGTCGGCAGACGATGCGGTTGCGGGATCGGAGCTGTCGCTGATCTGCGTGGGAACCCCGAGCCGGCCGAACAACAGCCTTAACCTGGACTATGTCGACAGGGTGTGCCGCGAAATCGGCAGAGCCCTGAAGAAGAAGACCCACCACGTCGTCTGCGTGCGCAGTACGATGATCCCGGGCAGTACAGAAAATCACGTCATTCCCTCGCTCGAGGAGGGATTCGGAGGCAGCCTGCCGGATCGGATTCAGGTCGCGGTAAACCCCGAGTTCCTTCGCGAAGGCACGGCGGTACACGACTACTTCAATCCTCCGAAGACCGTGGTGGGGGCGGCGAGTAGTGACGCCGCGGATCATGTGGTGTCGCTGTACGAGGGAATCGAAGCTCCGGTGGTCAAGACGTCGATCGCGACAGCCGAGATGGTCAAGTACGTGGATAACGTCTTTCACGCCCTCAAGATTTCCTTCGCGAACGAAGTCGGAACGCTGTCAAAAATACTCGGCGTCGACAGTCATGAGGTGATGGACATTTTTGCCTCCGACACGAAGCTGAACATATCGAGAGCGTATCTCAAGCCCGGGTTCGCGTTCGGCGGTTCGTGCCTTCCGAAGGATATTCGTGCGATTCTCTACAAGGGCCGCAGCGAGGATCAGGATCTGCCACTCCTTTCGTCGATCCTTCCCAGCAACGACATGCAAATCGACCGCGCCGTACGCATGATTCAGGAGGCAGGCAAGAGACCGCTGACGTTCCTCGGCCTGAGCTTCAAACCGGGGACCGACGACCTGCGTGAGAGCCCGCTCGTAATCCTCATCGAGACGTTTCTCGGCAAGGGATACGACATTCGCATCTACGATGAAAACGTCTCATTGGCCCGACTCGTCGGCGCCAACAGGGCGTACATTGAAAAGGAAATTCCCCATATATCGAACCTCATGATCGCCGATCTCGATGAGGCGATGCGTTTCGGCGAGACCATTATCGTCGGACACGACGACCCCAGGTTTGCCAAGGTCGTCTCGAAGCTCTCCGGTGGAAAAACGGTCATCGACCTGGTACGTCTTTTCGACGCACCGCCGGACGGAATCGACTATCACGGATTCAACTGGTAAGTCGGGTCAGCCTTTTCGCCCGCTCAGCCTGCCGAGGCTGAGTGTGCCCCGGTCGAAGTGGATCACCATGATGGCGGTGACCATGAGGAAGAGATCGCGGATGATCAGCCCGTAGCCGGTGCTGTGGCCGCCTTCGTTCCCGAAGCAGCCACAGTCGACGGTGAGCCCACGTACGATCGTGATCGTGATCGCGATCACGAAGGAAAGGATCAGCCAGAGGATAGCAGCCGCTGCCTTGCGGGTCTGAACGCCGAGAACGAGAAGGACACCGGCGACGAGTTCACCCCAGGCTACTGACAGGGCGAAGAGATTCGACAACGCAATAGGGATGATTTCGTACGCGCGGACCGCCACCCCGAAACCCCTTGGATCGCCTACCTTGTTTATCGCCGAATAGACAAACAGTGCGCCGAGAAAAACCCTCAGCACGAAAATGAACCCACCACTCGTTAGAATCACGGTGAGCGGATTGGCGCTGCGGATCGTCTGCGTTTCGGTTGTCATTTCCCTAGTATTCCCACGCGCCGGTCTCCACTGGAAGGTCTGACTCGGACCATTCTTCCCAGCCATCCCTGTAGAGAACCACGTTTTCGTATCCGTCCAGTTTCAACTCGATGATGAGTCTGTCGCCGAGATCACACGTAATGCTCGTGCAGTAAACGACAACGCTCGCGTCGCGCGGCACGTAGTCTGTGAGGGCCTGGTAGTAATCGATGAACTTTTCGTACGGGACATTGATTGCTCCCGAAATGTGGCCTTCCGTATATTCCTCCTCACCGCGCGCATCGATCACAAACGTCATCCCCGTCGCCATCATCTCCTGAAGCTGCTCTTTGCTCACGTCACTCGGGTCACGGTGATGAGCCGGTTCGTCACTCTCGCTCTTGACCCGATCGACGTGCGTTTCGTCTGCCGGGCGCTCGGCGACTCTGGGGGCTTCGAGAATCAGCTTGACCGGGTTGCCGCGGACGGCGTTTTGCGCGACGCCGATGACGGCCGCGATAATGAGAAGGACAAAGCCCCCGGCAAGGTCTTTGATGAACTTCATTTGTGAACTCCGGATTAGGCGTGAATCTCAGGGGATGAATCAACCCTTATGCTACACGAAACGCATTCGCGTTTCCATACTTATCGTAGGTACCTTTGTACGCAAGAGTGGAGATCGGGTTCCGTGGAAAAATTAGAGAGGCAGGACACTAGTGCAGCGTTGGGAGGATATCTGGTTGTGTCCAGATGAGTGCCCCGCCTCTATGTTCTGATGGTTCGTGACGCGAATACACAGGTGAGTACCAGCAGAAGCCGAAAGCTTACAAGGTCCAGTCCTTACCTGAAATGGCCCCCTTCAATCTTGCCTTTGTGGCTGGCGGCAGCGTTTTCTGCATACCGCTTCCTGCGGCGATGACGGAGTTCGGTCCGAAGTCTCCGGCGACTTGAGATAAGTGCCGGATCATCGCCAGTTGTTTGGCAAACGTTCGGCAGAGCGAACACATCAACACGTGAAAACGCAGCGCCATTCGATTTTGGAATGACAATGGCTCATCGAGTCGTCGCGACGTAAGCTCCGCGGCTTCTTTGCAACTGATCATCACGGTGCAACCTCATCAACGGTCCGTTCAGGCCCCGAACCAGGACGCGTCCAGGCAGTTCCTGAGCCGTAACCGGGCACGATGCAAAATGACCCACAAGTTCGTCGGTGTGATGCCCAGTATCTTACATATTTCATCGGTCTTGAGCCCGTCCAGCTCGCGCAGCGAGAAAGCCTGACGAAACGCCGGCGTGAGCCCGTCCAGGCAGTGCGTAAACACGTCCCAGAACTCTTTATTTTCCATCAAGTTGTGTGGATCCTCGCCCCACTGTCTGCCTTTGCCCCGGGAGCGTTGGATCCGGTCGACTGCCTCTTCCTCCGTCTCATCCGTCAGTTTGGAAAGCTCGGCGGTCGAGATCTCCCGAGCGTTCTTGCGGAAATAGTCGTAGATCTTGTGCTTGAGGATGCCGACGAGCCACGTCTGGATTGATGAGCCCCCCTTGTACCGACTCAGGCCCTCCAGCGCGGATATCAGAGTCTCCTGGACGAGGTCTTCTGCAATATGCGGATCCCTGACCCGGAGCAGGGCAAAGCGGTAAAGCACGTCCCCGTGATCGTCGACCCAGTTGGTTGGATCTATCGGCTTTTCGAGCATGTTCTAAATCTTTTGGTCGGGAAAAACTGGACCCGATCGAGACTATATCACGCATCGTGTCCTTGAAAAAAGAGACTTTCCCTTTAAAGCAAGTACGATGTGACAACGCCGTTGGTTTTTTCGTGGATTTTGGTGCCCACGTTTCGGTATGATTGCGCTTCGCCCCAGGGCCTCCAGTGCCCGGGCGCCGACCACCAACTCATGGGTGAAAATCCTCGCAAGAAGCTTCCCCCGGAAGCGTACGAACCGATCCCCGGAGATCAATACCGTCCTTACGTCGGCACCGAGGAGAACGTTAACGAATTCACCGTCAAGGCGATCGTCCTCGGCGTAATCTTCGGCATCCTGTTCGGCTGGGCCAATACCTACATTGGCCTGAAAGTCGGGCTTACCGTCAGCACGTCGATCCCGATCGCCGTGATGACGGTTGCCGTACTGCGAGCGATGCGTGGCATCGTGGGTGGTTCGACCATACTCGAACACAACATGGCCCAGACGGTCGGTTCGGCGAGTTCGTCGCTCGCATCCGGAATCATCTTCACGATTCCTGCACTCTTTCTGTGGGGTCTGGACCCGCACTTGTTGAAAATTGCCACGTTAGCGTTGCTGGGCGGAGTGCTCGGCATTCTCAGCATGGTGCCGCTGCGCCGCCTGCTGATCCGCAATGAACACGGCCGGCTCCCGTACCCGGAGGGCACCGCGTGTGCCGAGATTCTCGTTGCGAGTGAAGCGGGCGGATCGATGGCGCGAAAAGTGTTCGCTGGCCTGGCTGTGGGCGCGTTGTACAAGACCTGCGTCAGCGGTCTTCGTTTGTGGCCGCACAAGTTCGAGACGATGGTGCCGGGGTTGCCGAAAGCACTGTTCGGCATCGAGACAACGCCGGCTCTGCTGGGCGTTGGATACATTCTCGGCTTCCGTATTTCGGCGATCATGGTCGCGGGCAGCTTCATCAGCTGGATGGTGTTCATCCCGCTGATCGCGTATTTCGGTAACTATATCCACGAGCCCCTCTTTCCGGAGACGGAGAGCCTGATAAAGGACATGAGCCCCGGGCTCATCTGGAACCGTTACATCCGGTATATCGGCGCGGGAGGGGTGGCGTTCGGCGGGATCCTTACGATCGTACGCGCCTTTCCGACGATGATCCAGTCCTTCCAGATTGGCGTTAGAGAGATCAAAGCGAGACTGAACAAAGTGAAGATTGAAAAGATGCGGACGGACGAAGACATTTCATTCCCGTTCCTGCTCACCGGCGTGACGCTCGTTATCGGCACGATGATTTTCGTCCCGAAGATATTCGGGATCGCCGACAACTTCACCGTCCGTGTCCTTGCTGCTGTCTGCATTGCATTCTTTTCTTTTTTCTTCGTGGTGGTATCGTCACGAATCGTCGGTTTTGTCGGCGTCTCTTCCAATCCCACTTCAGGGATGACCATCGTGACGCTGATCGGGACGAGTCTGATTTTCTATTTTCTTGGCTGGACGGACACGGCGGGAAAGGCAGCCGCTCTGACAATCGGGACGGTCGTGTGTGTCGCCGCAAGTATTGCGGGGGATACCTCGCAGGACCTGAAAACGGGCTTCCTGTTGGGCGCGACGCCGAAAAACCAGCAACGCGGTGAGCTCATCGGTGTGGTCACATCTGCCCTGGCCGTTGCGAGCGCCGTGATCGTTCTGAACGCACAGTACACTTTCGGTTCCGCGGAGTTGCCCGCGCCGCAGGCGACACTCATGAAGACGGTCATCGAGGGTATCCTCTCCGCAGATATTCCCTGGGTGCTCGTCGGAGTCGGCGGGTTGATGGCGCTCACCGTCGAGCTTCTGGGTGTTCCGGCGCTGCCGTTCGCGGTCGGCCTGTACCTGCCACTCTCGACGTTCAGCGCAATTTTCGGCGGCGGACTGCTGCGACGGTACATCGAGAGCCGTGCGGGAGACGACGTGGACGAGCGGAACGCGCTTCGCGAACGCGGGATTCTGTACGCGTCCGGACTGATCGCGGGCGAAGGGCTCATCGCCGTTGCGCGTGCGGGGTACGCGTACTTCACCGGCAGTTCACCCGAAGGATTCGGCCACGCGTGGATGGGAGGTGCCGGAGAGTTCGTTTCACTCGGGTTCTTTCTCCTTCTAGGGTATCTGCTCTACCGCGCCGCCAGAAAGTAGTGGACCCGTGTCGGGACAAAAGAGGATGACGGAGCGGACGTTCGACCTGATCTGTTTCGATGTGGACGGAACACTCATCGAGCACCCGGATGGTCTCGTGATCTGGGAAGTGCTGAATCACCGGTACACAGGGAATCGGCAGATCAACAAGGAACGCTTCGAGATGTTCCGAAGCGGAAAGATCAGTTACGATGAGTGGGTCAAACTGGATGTGGAGGGCTGGATGGCCGCGGGCGCGACCCGCGAAGATGTCTACGATGCGGTTTCCGAATTCGAACTGATCGAAGGTGCATACGACACCGTTCATGAGCTCAAGCGCCGCGGTTTCAAACTCGGCGTTATTTCGGGAACGCTGGACGTGATGCTCGACCGGCTTTTCCCGGATCATCCGTTCGATGACGTGTACACGAACCGGTTGTATTTCGATGACCGTGGGAGGTTGGATCGTTGGAGAGCGACGCCGTTCGACGCAAAAGGGAAGCCCGACGCGCTGCGCCTGATCGCTGACAAGCACGATATTCCGCTGGAGCGCGCCGCGTATGTCGGAGACGGTGCGAACGACGTGCCACTTCTCGGTGTCTCCGGTTACTTCGTCGCGTACGAGCCGCGCAGCAAGGAGTTGGAGGAGGGGGCCGATCTCGTAATCCGCGGGGGCGACCTGCGACGGCTGCTCGATGTTTTCAAATAGGGTATACGACGCACAAAGGAGATCATGAAAAAGCAAGAGCAACTCGAGCGAGTTCTCGAAGGCGTTCGCGAGATTTTCGAGAGTGACGACAATTCGCTTCAGAGCATACTGCTCCGGGAAATTCTTCTCAACTCGCTCAAAGTGAAGAACGACGATCTGGACACCCTGGATCTGAAGATCATCAACCGCGCGTTTCGCGAGTTGCGTTACGCGTTCAAGGTATTCAAGCCATATCGTCATATACGGAAATGTTCGATCTTTGGATCCGCACGGACTCCGGAAGATGACCCGTATTACAAGATGGCCGTGGATTTCGCGCGGCTGCTCGCCAACGCCGGCTGGATGGTCATCACGGGAGCGGCCGAGGGGATCATGAAGGCCGGCAACGAAGGCGCCGGGACGGATAAGAGCTTTGGCGTCAACATCCACCTGCCGTTCGAGCAGGGAGCCAACGAATACATCGTCGACGACCCGAAACTCGTCACATTCAAATATTTCTTCACGCGAAAATTGCTCTTCGTTATGGAGTCGCAGGCGATTGCCCTTTTCCCGGGAGGGTTCGGTACGCACGACGAGGGCTTCGAGACGCTGACGCTTCTTCAAACGGAGAAGGCGCCCGCGCGTCCCTTCCTGTTGCTCGAGCAGCCGGGCGACACGTACTGGGAGCGCTGGGATCAGTTCGTGAAGAGCCAGCTTCTGGGGCGCGGATTGATTTCCGAAGAAGACCTCTCGCTCTACAAGATCGTGCACTCACCGGAGAAGGCCCTCGAAGAGGTGCAGAACTTCTACTCGACGTACCATTCCTCACGCCAGGTGGGCGACCTGCGGGTCCTGCGCCTCGAGAAGGAGCTGAACGATGCGGCCCTCGATCAGCTCAACGATAAGTTCGCGGACATCATCGCCTCGGGCAAGATCAAGCGGACTTATGCGCTCCCGGAGGAAGCGAACGAGCCCGAGCTGACCGACAAGCCGCGCATCGCGTTCGCGTACGACCACAAGAGCGCAGGTCGCCTCAAACAGATGATCGACCTGATTAACAAGCTGGGCAAATTCGAAGGAAAATAGCGACGCTTACGCGGTGTGTTTTCGAGCGTGGAACACCCGAGCGTGCCAACAGTCGCCGAAGGTCGTGTCGAACCGGCCCTCACGAAGATCTCCGAGGGTCTGAATCGTTGGATCGAAGACGACCGTGGTATCCGTAATTCGGCCCGCGTCGACCTCCGCCTGAAACTCAACGCGCCCGAGGGATTCGATCGTCCCGTCCACTGTGCGAAAGAAAATGAGATTCCGGTTCAACGCGTCGATGTCGTACTTCTTCTTGAGCTCTTTGAAGCTTTTGACGCTGCTGTCGATGGAGCAGCCTGAGATACCGTCGCTGCAACGGCCTGCGAGGAAAACGAATCGATCGTGTAGCATCGAGTAGGCGCCGTCTACCGGCACTCCGTGTGCGCGCCACTCTGGTAGGAACCGCCGAAGCTGGTCGACGACTTTGTTCTTCATGCGGTCGTCGAGGGCTGCCTCGAAGCCGTAAACCCACAGACGCGTGTCATCGGGAAAATCTTCGAACGGTTTAAGGTGGTGCACTAGTTCTTCTCGCAATGTTCCTCGAACGCTGTCTTCAGGTTTTCGGCGATCTGCTCCGGCGTGTAACCCTCGATCATGTGGCGCTCCATCATGTATACGATCTGTCCGTCTTTGAACAATGCTACGCACGGGGAAGACGGAGGATAGCCTACCATATAAGAGCGTGCCTTGTCAGTGGCTTCGCTGTCAACGCCCGCAAAAACCGTTGTCAGACGGTCCGGAACAGTCGGATTCTGGAGCGCGAGACGCACGGCCGGCCGCGCGCCGCCCGCGGCACAGCCGCAGACCGAGTTTACTACAACAAGCGTGGTGCCGGTCTTCTCGCCGAGGACCTTGTCGACGTCGCTCTCCGTCAGTAGCTCCGAGACGCCGATCGACGTCAGTTCTTCACGACAGGGTTTTACGATTTCTTCCGGGTACATGAAAATCCTCCTCAAAATATGAGCCTACATATTCAATTCTAACTTTGCTGCCTCTGACATTCGGTCCGGAGTCCAAGGCGGGTCCCAAACCAGATCCAGTTTTACATCCGTGACGCCTTCGACGCTCAGTATTTTCTGCTCCACTTCGCCGGGCAGGGTTCCCGCAACGGGGCAGCCGGGTGAGGTCAGCGTCATGATCACCTTAACCAGCCCGCCGTCGTTCACGTCCACTTCATAGATCAGCCCGAGTTCGTAGATATCGACGGGAATCTCCGGGTCGTACACCGTTTTCAATGCATCGACGATCCGGTCCCTGACTGCTTTCTCCTCTTCCGTTCCCGGCGTTTGCGGTTCGTCGGGCCTATTGTTTCTGCGAATGTCCATTCGTAATTCCTACTCCGTCGTTACAGGTTCATGCTTGTTTTCCAGCGCGGATAGCATCGTATGCCAGGGAAGCGTCGCGCATTTGATTCGTACGGGAAACTCCCGGACGCCGGTAAAGGCGGCGAGCTTGCCCATGTTTTCGACAGTTGCAGACGGGTCTGCCGTTACGAGACCCCGGAACGACGCGAAAAGCGCTTCCGCCTCCTCGAACGATTGTCCTTTCAACAGTTCGGTCATGACCGATGTGCTGGCCGTGCAGATTGCACACCCGCTGCCCTCAAAGCTCACATCCGTGATGGTGTCGTTCTCGATGAGCAGGTACACCGTCACGCGGTCTCCGCAGAGCGGGTTGTATCCTTCGGCGCGCCGGTTCGCTCCTTCCATTATGTGAAAGTTCCGTGGGTTCTTGTAGTGGTCCAGAATCATCTCCTGATAGAGATCACGAAGGTCGTCCACTAGCCGAACACCTCCTTGACTTTCTCCAGCGCCACAACGAGTGCGTCCACTTCATCCCGCGTGTTGTACATGCCGAACGACGCACGCGACGTCGCCGGTACATTGTAGTGCTGCATAACGGGCTGCGTACAATGGTGCCCGGTGCGGATGGCGATGCCCTCGCGGTCGAGGATCGTGCCCACGTCGTGGGGGTGGATGCCTTCGATGACGAACGACACGACGGCTGCGCGCTCCTTTGCCGTGCCGATCATCCTGATGCCCGGGATCGTCGTCAGGCGCTCGACCGCGTACTCGCCGAGATCACGTTCGTGCGCCGCGATCACCGGGTATCCGATGCCATCGATGTAGTCGATCGCTGCGGCGAAAGCGACCACGCCACCGACGTTCGGTGTCCCCGCTTCGAACTTGTGAGGGAGCTTGTTGTACGTGGTCTTCTCGAACGTCACCGACGCAATCATGTCGCCGCCTCCCTGATAGGGGGGCATCTCTTCGAGCAACTCGCGCTTTCCGTAGACCACGCCGAC
>JAPUJU010000121.1 GCA_027296025.1 bacterium | reverse complement strand
TTGCGCCGGACGCCGTGGTGAAGGAGGGTGACGTGGTTTCTTACACGATTTTCCACGATGAGCCGGAGGTCGATTTCACTCATGACATCGTTTACGAAGACGACGATCTTCTCGCTGTCGCGAAATCCGGAAACGTTCCTGTCCACGCGTGCGGTGTTTACATTCGCAACACGCTGATCGCACACCTCAAGAATTGCTACGGCGCTCACCTGAACCTCGCCCACCGGCTGGATCGCGAGACGAGTGGCGTCTTGTTGTTGACGAAGAACCGCGGCGCGGCGCGCAACGTCTCCCGACAGTTCGGAGCGGCGGAGGTGGTAAAGCTTTATCTGAGTGTGGTTCATGGGCGGGTACCGTACACCGCATTCGATGTGAACGCGCCGATCGGAAAAACCGAGGAGGCCCATCGTCTCGACGAGGACCGCCGGACGATGCGGGGCGTCAGGAGCAGCCTCCACGAGGATCTGCCGAGTTCTGTGCCTAAACGGCAAGTCGACTTCGTTAACGGAAAGCCTGCGAAAACCCGCTTCAAGGTTGTGCGTCTCGTCGGTGACTGGACCCTCCTCGAAGCATGGCCGCAGAGCGGGCGCACCAACCAGATTCGCGTACACCTGCACCACGCCGGCTATCCTGTCGTTGGCGACAAGGTGTACCGAACGCCCGGACGCTCCGGGGCCGAGGTGTTCCCGCGCCACGCACTCCACTGCGCGCGGATGGATGTGCGGCATCCCACGACCGGGCAGATTGTGCGTATCGAGGCACCCCTTCCCGCCGACATGAAACGTCTGATCCAGGAAGTTTGATCGCGCCCAGGGCGCACTACGGCGTGTTGCTAAAGTCTTCGGCGGTGGTGGGAAGGTCCGTGATGCGGACGCGGTACTCGGTCTTCGGGCCCCTCAGCACGAGCCGGCCGCCCGGCGTCGCGTGATTGTGATGGACGTACCCCAGGAGCAACGGCCTCTCCAGGGCGGGCGAGTAAACAGCCGACGTAATCCGGCCGACCGATTTCGAATCTCCCTCCGGGAGAAAAAGCTGTGATTCCGGCGGATACGTTTCGCGAAGATCGAGTGCTGTCGCGACCAACCCGGCGCCTTTGCTGAGACCGATCTCGTCGTAGTTATTGATCCATTTCGTGAATTCACTCGTCAGCGTGTCCGCGACATTCGACCAGTTTTCGTCTTCGACGGCGAGGCCCACCAGCAACCGGTTGACGTGACCGCGGTACTTGAGGCGGGCAAGCGTTTCCTGTCCGAGAAAGCACCCTTTCGAATAACTCACTGTATCTTCGAATCTGGACTCGTTTGGAAAATTTGCATCGGTGAAGTCGAACCCGTACCACGGCAGACCGTTCTCGATTCTGCGCATGTTCCATGCGATGCGCCCTACGGCAAGGCCGTCTGAGCCACGCGCGGCCTGCAAGAGATACGTGCGCATGCGTTCCAGGTCAGCCGCCGGAATCATCAGGTGATACCCTTCGTCGCCCGTCACCGTGTTTTTCATGACGTAAAAATCGATATGTTCGAACTGTCTCGTCACTGCATGAAGATTGTCTTTCGGAAAAGGACCGGTGGGAAACATGCGCCACAAACAGTCGTACGCTTTCGGCCCCTCAATCGCAAGTAGCCCGAAGTCGTTCGATACGTCCTCGATCTTGACGTCTTCCATAATGATGTGTTTCTCGAGAACCTTCCTGGCGCCCTCGGCATCCCCCTGAGAAACGAATACGATCATATCGTCCGCGCGCGCAAATACGTACAGTTCGGCGACGATCTTCCCTTTTGTCGTTGTGATAAGTGTGTGACAACCCTCGTCCGTTTCCAGCACAGAAACATCATTGGTAAGCATCGCGTTCAGAAACGTCGTCCGGTCCGCGCCCGTTACGCGCAGAATCGCCCAGTGCGTCAGGTCGATGACGCCTGCGTAGGCCACCTGTGCGTTGTACTCGGCTGCCGGGTTTGTGAAGTACTCGGGATACGTGACTCCGAAGTCTTTTGCCAGCGGGATCCCGGTTTCTTTGTAGAGCTTCTCTAACATACTGCCTTGTGGGTGTCGTGAGGCCATCTCGTGCCCTCCGTGAATCACTCTTCATTATAAATGAATGCCTCGAAGATAGCAAAGGCCGCGATGTACTTCGATACTCATAACCCCGAAAAATAAACGAAGTTATGCGTAATCTTGAGGGACAACCAGCTGAATTCCGGCGGGGATGACCTCGGCCAGAAACGGTGTCGCCCCGAGCGCCTCTCCGTCGATCTGGACCGGCAGGGGCGGATCGGTCTTGACGCGGATGCGGCTTGCCTTGAAGAGTTTCATCGCGGGGTAGCGGTGGCGCATGAAGATAATCCGAACGAATGTGGCGAGCGTGCCCGACAACGAGCGGGACGCGAGGACGAGGATGTTCACCTTGCCGTCGTGCGGATCGACGTCTGGTGCCATGGCCCACTTGATCTTGCCGAACGTCCCGATATTGATCACCATGATGGTGTGCGCACGGAGCCGTTTCACCTCACCGTCGAGCTCGAGTTCCATCGTGACGCGGCGAATCTTGAAGAAGTGTTTCACGCCGTTTACGATATACGCGAAGAAGCCGAACGTCCTTTTCATTTCCTGGGTCGTATCATGAATCAACGCGGCGTCGTAACCGGCGCCCGCGACGAAGACGAAGTAACGATCGTGTTCCGGCAGGTAGCCAATGTCGAACGTCGTCGCCCGGCCGGAGGCGATAACGTTAAGGGCCTTGCGGATGTCGATGGGAATGAAAAGCGCTCGCGCAGTCACGTTGCCCGTGCCCGTCGGGATCAGCGCAAGCGGGATACGCGCCCCGCTCCGCATGAGACCTTCCACGACTTCACGAACCGTTCCGTCGCCGCCGACTACAGCAACCAGATCGAACCCCTCCGCGCGCGCCGCGCGCGCCCAGCGCAGCGCATCGCCCTGGCGGCGGGTTTCGCGGACTTCGTATCCGGTGCCCTGATATGTGAAGTGTTCCTCGATCAGGCGCATGGTACGCGGCCTGCGCTTGAAGCCGGCCGTCGGATTGACGATTACGAGTGTTCGGTCAAACTTGGGCATTTGAGGGTGCCTGGGAAAGACGGACGTCGAGGGCGATGTGGAGTTCGTGCATTGCAATCCTATCCTACGCACCCCGAAGAAAAAAGGCAAGAAAAGGGGGCGACTCCCCGAAGTCGCCCCCACCTGGCATCGCGCCGCGAACGGCACGGACCCGGTTACACGTTCTGTTCGTCGTTTTTTTCGCGCTCTACTTCCTTTTTTTCGAGCGTCGACGAGATGAGGAGGCCAACACCGATTCCGAGTGGAATCAAGCCCCAGACTCCACCGACCGATCCCGCGACCGTCCACAGCGCGATGGTGAGTGTCAACCCGATCATCGACATGACCAGGCCGCCCGTGCGGTTGGACAGGTACGATTCGCGTTTGTTCTTTCTGGGTTCGGCCGGGAGGTCGATCCCTTTCTCGAGCGCAATCAACCGCTCCTTGTGCACGAGTTCTTTTTTCCTTCCGGACATAATCATGGCCACGATTGCGATCGCTATTCCGCCAAAGATCGACAGCAGGGGTATCGTCAGAGCGAATGTTTCGATTGTGAGGAAAGCCGGTTGCATGGTGTCTCCTTTGTCTCGAATCTGATAAACTTCATGAGAAGAGAAGTATTCTGTATCATTCGGTAGTTGGACATCTCGACCTTCGAAAAGGTTTCATGATTGTGGCTCTCGGCAAAAAGACTCCGTTTTCCGACCGCGATGTCGTTTTCGTGAAACATCGGGGCCCGCGGGCGGGTCCAATATAAATGTGAGGGACGTGTGACGCTGAAAGGTGATACGGATGCACAACTCGTTGCAAAATCACTGGATGGGGGTGGCCGGGCATTTCGGGTGCTCGTCGAGCGCCACCAGCCACTGGTCTATTCCGTCGCCCGGGGCGTCCTGGGGACCGGTGAGGACGTCGACGATACGGTCCAGGACATCTTCATCAAGGTCTTCCAGGGTCTCTCCCGCTTTCGCGGGGATTCGCGGTTTTCGACCTGGATCTACCGGATCGCACGCAACGAGGCGCTCAACGCCGTGCGAAAGCGCCGCTCAGGGATGGATTCGATTGACGACGTCGAACTCATGGCGCCGGCGGCCGATCGGCCGGACGAGCAGTACCGGCGCGGGGATCAGCAAAGGGTTCTCGACGGCTACATGGCCCAGCTGGACGAGAATCACCGGGTCGTCCTGGAGCTGCGATATATGGGCGAGAAATCTTACAATGAAATCAGCGAGATCATGGATGTTCCGATCGGGACGATAAAGACGTATATTCATAGAGCAAAACAGGAACTCAAACGAAAGATGATGACGCGGACCGTCGACGGAGATCAGAAGGCATCAAGACACCATGAAGTGTAATCACGTAGAAGACCGCCTCCCGTTTTATGTGGAGAACGAGATCGACGCCGCAGAGCGGCGTGAAATCGATTCGCACCTGGCATCGTGCCACTCGTGCGGCGAATCCCTGGCCGTGTACGTGCAGCTCGAGGCTTCGTTAATGCAACGACGGGAGCGGGTACCGGCGGCGGGGCCGCTCGCAACTCGCGTGATGCAGCAGGTCGGGTACGGGCGCCGCCACGATTTTCTCCGTGTGCTGGTCGAATGGCCGGCGATGGTGAGCTCGGCATTCGTAACGGCCGGGCTCCTCATTCTGTTCGGGTTCAATCCGTTTCAGGGGACACTCGAGTGATTCAGCTCCGGCGAAACCGGCTATGAGATCCCGGTGCTCGACTGGGTCAACCGATGGATCGCCCTCGTTCCGGACGACACGTTGGCCCTCTCCATTGTCTACAGCGGTATTCTTGCGTTGGTCCTGCTAATCGGGAGCCTGATGGTTTTGCGTCACGTGCGCGATTAGTTGCGGGCACGCGCAGCCGTGTAGCGAACTCCCGTTTTTTTCCGTACAATCAGGAATCATGACCCGGCTCAAAAACATGAGTGAGCGCGAGCTCCTCCAGATATTTGCTCGCATAGTTCACGAGAAAAAAACGCCGACGCGAGGAATCGTCGTGGGAACCGGCGATGACGCGGCTGTTTTGCGGCCGCCTGCGGGGAAGGATCTACTCATCACCGCCGACACCCTCGTCGAAGGCTACCACTTCGAACGAGCGTGGCTGACCGGTGTGGAGCTGGGTCGCCGGCTCGCCGCGGTGAACCTGAGTGACATCGCTGCCATGGGAGGAGAGGTGCGACAGGGCGTTCTGTCAATGGCACTGCCGTCCGATCTCGAGGTTGACTACGTCAAGGGAATCCAACGTGGCGTGAGAGATCACCTCGCCGAGTACAAAGCCACGATTGTCGGGGGCAATATCTCGGGAACAAACGACGCGATCGTCTGCGACCTGACTCTCCTCGGCGCCTGCCGCAAGGGGAAAGCCTGGCGCAGGGCGTGCCGCCCCGGCGATGCGATTGTTGTAGTCGGTGTGCTCGGTGAAGCGCGGGCGGGCTTGGAATCGCTGCTCGCCGGCCGCGA
>JAPUJU010000120.1 GCA_027296025.1 bacterium | reverse complement strand
GGGGACACAATTACACGAACCCGAACGAGAAGTACGACGGGCGTGACAGCGACGGCAACGGATATGTCGACGATGTTCACGGCATCGCGTACGACCTCGAGATGCACAAAAACTCCGACCTTCTTTATACGCTCGGCGAATATGAGGAAAAGCGCACGATGCTCGAGGATCAACTGAAAGGCTTTATGGATCTTCAGGCCGCAATCGACAGTCCGGAATCCGCCGAGCTCAGAAAGAAGATGTCGACCCTGGAGAAGGCCGAAGTCAAACCCTTCTTTGAGTCGCTTTCGCTCTACGCATATCACGCGCACGGTACGCACGTCGCTGGCATCGCCATCGAGGGCAACCCGTACGCGAGCGTGCTCACCTCGCGCCTCTCGTTCGATCACCACATGACGCCAATGCCGTACACAAACGAGCTGTGCGAACGTTTCGGCGCGTCGTTCATCGAAACGGTCCAGTATTTCAAGGACCATGATGTACGCGTCGTCAACATGAGCTGGGGACTTTCCTTGAATGAGATCGAAGACAACCTCGCGGCGAACGGAATCGGCGAATCTGCCGAGAAACGCGCCGAGATGGCACGCGAGATGTTCAACATCACGAAAGCCGACCTCTACAAGGCAATGAAGGACGCTCCCGGCATTCTCTTCGTCGCGGGTGCGGGAAACTCGGACAACGACGTCGAGTTCGATGACTTCATTCCGTCTGGTTTTGATCTGCCGAACGTCCTGGTCAGCGGAGCGGTTGACCAGGCGGGCGAGCCAACGAGCTTTACGAGTTTCGGAAGCACGGTGACCGTCTACTCGAACGGCTTCGAGGTCGACAGCTACGTCCCCGGCGGACGTCGCATGAAGCTCTCGGGCACTTCGATGGCATCACCCAACGTGGCAAACCTGGCGGCGAAGCTGATTGCGAAGGATCCGACGCTCACACCGCACAATGTGATCCAGCTGATTGAGGACGGCGCCGATGATTTCGGGACCGACAACCCGATGCTCGTCATCAATCCGAAAAAGTCACTGGAGCTTCTCACCAGGCGCACGGCCAGAAAGTCCGGCTGACACGACTGGCCGTCTGTCGGCGCTAAAAGAAAAGGGGCGCACCCTAAACGGGCCGCCCCTTTTTTGGGTGCATGAAAACCCGAGGTTATCGCTCCGCGCGATCCCCTTCGAGCACCCTGCGGTTTTTCAAGTACGCCATAATGACATCCATGCACGGATCCTCGTTATTACGGAACTCGTCCGACGTCATCTCCGCAACGAGGTCCGGCGCTACCCACGTCCGGTAGTCGTCGGACAGCGAGTCCTGCCAGTAGCGGCTCGATCCACGAACAACGAGTCCCGTGTACGGGAGGATGATCTTGTTTCCCTCCCCGACGAAGTTTGGGCGCGACCCCGTGGGCTCGCCGACATACATCGTCTTCGTGTGCCACTGCATACGGTTCGTAAAGTTCTGGCACGCAGAGAACGTCTCGCGACCGATAATCATAAAGACACGACCGTCCTCGTTGACCTTCGACGGGATCACCCGATGAAGGATCGGTCGTACGAGAAAGTTATTGCCACCGTTATTCTCGCGCACGTCGATCACCAGCGCCTCGACGTCATTTTCCTCGACGAACGCGAAGAGCCGCTTAGAAAAATCACTGAGGGACTCGCCTTGTTCCGCGTTACGCACCCGGTTGAACTGGAAGTAGACCAGTTTCTCGTCTTCCAGGTACTCGAACCAGTACGCCTTGTCCGGATCCTTGAGCCACAACGGCTTCGGGCCGACCGCGTTGTCGTTCATCGTGACGGCGTTCACCAACGAGAACCGTCCGTGCTCATTATAGAATGAGGACAGCGGGAGCGCGTCCACGCGAACCTTCGATTCCCGGCCGTCGGCATCCGCGAGAACGAGAGTCGCCGATTCCACGCCGTCGATAATGTCGAGCGCATCGAGAACCTCTGTGCTCGCCATCCATATGGGAGCAAGCCATTTGATCTGCTGCGTGTTGTCCCGCTGTGTCACGGTCGCACATCGGGCAAGCGCCTCTTCCACGGGCAGTTTGCCGACGCGGACGACCCGCTTCCCAATGATGCTGGCGTTCTTCTCGTCCGCCGAGCGGACGAATACTCCGTCTTTGAAAATGTAGAACTCGACCGGAAGCCTGTGCCAGCCGTTCTTCCCCTTGGGAGGCCGAACACCCGTATGGCCGTCACCGATCTTTGCGTACAGCTTCATGAGCTCGACGACGATTTCGTGATCCTTCATGTTCGGCACATTGGCCGCAAGGGCATCCAGCGTCGAGCGCCACTCCTCCGGCGATACATTTCGATAGAGATCGAAGTGCGTGACCTCCATTCGCCGGTGCAGGTAGTCGAGATCGAGCCGCCACCCATCCACTCGGGAGATACCGTCCGGCACACCCGGCAGAATCCGTTCCTGGAATGCCTTCGTCTTGCGTATCGAATCGAGGTCCGAATCCTCACGAATCAAGTTTTCGCGACCCTGCAACCCGTATCCGAAAGATGCCTCGATGGCATCGACGGCCTTCTCGGCCTGCCCGGTCAACGCATAGCAGCAACCCATGTTATAGAGAGACCCACCTTTGTACCTGCCGAGCTCGACGGCCTTCTGGTATGCAACGATGGACGCATCGTAGTTCTTGAGGCTGTAGTGGGCACCTGCCAGGTCGTACCAGAAATCACCGTTGTAGGGGTTCTCCTTCGTGAGGGCATCGAGGATTGTCGCCGCCTTTTCCCAGTTCTGGGCTTCAACAGCGGCGTTGCCGGCATCGTACATTTCCGCCGCGACACTCGTAGCACCCTTGGCAGGGGTCGGCAAGACAATTAACATGTATAACAGCAATATGATAGGAAGGAGTGCAACTGTGAGCGGGAACGAAAGCTTTCGCATGTGAGAATCCTTTCAAAGGCCTGTGAAATCAGCGCGCTTACTATTATAGGACTCTGAAAGCGGGCAAAAGGTTTCGTTTTAAGTTTGCACGATTGGCAAGGGGAGGGCGTGGCAAAACCCACGGTCGAGCTTGATCAGGACCTGGACGCCGTCAGCTGGCGATCGATACGGTGGGTTGAACGAAGACGCCATCCGAAGCATCCCGACGGAGTTCCCCCCCCGCCCGAATTGGCCGCTACCCCATAGCCTTCTCGACATCCAGCCACCCTGCAGAAGTCCTAGCCGGTGAGATATCGAGCAGAGCGCGAGTCCACGACGACGTGGGTCACGAAGTTTTCATCTAGATTCAGCACTGTTTTCAGGACGCGT
>JAPUJU010000012.1 GCA_027296025.1 bacterium | reverse complement strand
TGACCTCGAATGCCCGGCCGTTATCGCTTTCTGTGACGAGTGTATTGCCGTTCGGCAGGCGCTCCGCCGTGCCGCACGTCTTGGAATAAAACGGAAACGCCTCGCTGTCCGAGACTTGCCAGATGATGTCGCCCGTCTCGGGATCGAACTCGAGCACCTTCGAGTGGCCGTTGTGGCCGCGATTGTCGAAGAGCAGCATCGAGCCGCGCGGCAGCAGTGTCGGATCGTGCTGTTTGCTGAACATCTTGCGGTCTCGTCCGGAGAACGCCCACACGACTTTCGACTGGCGCGGATCGATGATCACGATCGCATCCAGCCGTAGAATCGAAAGAAGGACGTTCCCTTTTTTATAGTTTCGGGATGCATGCGTCATCTTGCCGTCAAAGACACGGATCGAATTGGTGTGAAAAATATCCTTCAGTTGACGCGGAATCGCGTGGTTGAGGCGTTCGTATGAGGAGTTCTCGATGCATTCCAGCAACGAATGGCGCTCGAGCTCCACACCGGTCGAATCGAGAATCGTGATGTAGTCCGGAAGCACGAGATCCCGGCGATTGATTTGATTGATGCGCATCGCCCTGTGGGCAAGCGCGTAGATCGTGCCGTCTGCCGCGACGTCCATGTCGTGGTGAAAAAAGTCTCGGTGCTTCCAGACTATCCTGGAGTCACGGTCGATCCGGACAAGGCCGTGATTGTCGAACAACACCAGCAGGTCACCGTTGGGAAAGGGATGAACCCTGCGCCAGTACGTGTTGCTGAGCTGTTTCTTTGCCGTTGGCCAGACATCTTTGACATCGAGGCGCCACGAATGAATCACGTTTCCATCCATGTCGACCAGAAACGCCTCGGGAAGGTGTCCCGAGTTGTAGAGGTTCAATCCGGCGTACGCCCGGTCCGGTATGTGAATCGTGACGCTGGAGCGCTCGGTTGCGGGTTGCGAACCCTGAACGTAGGGAAGCGCATGCAGATGCGTCAGGCGCGCGGTTTCTTCTTCGGAAAAATCCGCCAACGGGTTTTGCGCCCGGCGCCAGCGTCCGTCGCGCTCTATCTCCTGTTCGGTTTCCCCGGTCACCGTCTCTCTTGCGGCGAGGTGTCGCCGGACGGTGTCGGGCTTCACCTCCCCGGTTCGATCGCGCTGCAGGAAGTAAAAAACCACGGCGAGTATCATAACCGTGCCGAGAGATGTAGTGATGTGCCGCTGTTTCATGGTTCTCGTCGCGGGGGCCACCCGAGAGGTTACGCTATCGTAACACAAACAGTGGCGCAAGAGGAACGGCGCCCGTCGGCGCGGCCGCGACCATTGACCTTGACCTCGCGATGGTTTCGTTGGATGATCGATGTTTCAAACGGAGCAGCGTGCCCTTGTCGATTACGCTTCGTGAAACGCGTACCGCCAAGGTCAATTGGAAGAAAGGATACGGTTGTGAAAGAACTATTCGGGATGGTGCTCGTTGCATTTGCCGCCTGCACAGTGGGGTCGATTGACGCGCGAGCACAGGACACCAAGGCGATTCAGCTCGCCCTGTTCACGCCGGTACAGATTTATGACGAAACGACGTCGATCAAGGGCTTCCGGTTGAACCTTATTTACGGAGTCAATGAGGATGTCACGGGCGTGGATTTGGGTATCATCAACCGAACGACCGGTGACGTGAAGGGACTTCAGCTCGGTTTTGTCAACATGGTGGCTGGCAATATGAAAGGTATTCAGTTAGATTTTCTGAACTTCATCGGTGGCGAGGCGAAGGCGCTCCAGATCGGTGTGTACAATGCCGCCGAAACGGGCACTGTCGTCGATGTGGGTCTTATCAACATTACCAGATCGGTCAAGGGTTTCCAGCTGGGGTTGTTCAACATGACGGAGGATATGCACGGGCTCCAGATCGGGCTGATCAACATCATCAGCAACAAAGAGAAGCTGAAGATCTTTCCGATCGTGAACTGGAGTTTCAACTAGATCAGGACGATACGACGAAAACGAGAATGGCCTCCATCCTGACGGACGGAGGCCATTCTCTTAGAAGCAACCTATTTCAAGAACTGAAAGAACTCTCCCTTTGTCGTCAGGATGAGTGACGTCTCGGCATCCAGTGTTGTCCGGTAGATTTCCATCGTCTTCAGAAACTGATAGAAACTGCGGGAATCGGCTGACTGGTCGTACGCCGCCGCGTAAATTGCGGTCGCGCGCGCGTCAGAACGGCCGATGATCTCGCGGGCCAGGCGGTATGCTTCGGACTGAATGAGCTTCAGGTCACGAGACCTGTCACCACGAATGCGGGAAGCCTCTCCCTGCCCCTCGGACCGAAACCGGTCCGCGATCCGTCGCCGTTCTGAGATCATACGCTCGTACACTTTCTGCCGCACAGCCTCGACGTAGTTGATTCGTTTGAATTGAATGTCGAGAATCTCGACACCCAGGTCGGACGTCTTCTCCTGCGCGTTGCTCAATATTTCCAATCGTATCTCGTTGCGCCCCGCGGCGATTGGTTCCAGAGTAACCTGGTCTTCCTCCTCCAGGCCGGTCGTCGTCGGCGCCCGGTTGGAAGTGCGAACCAGTTCTACGAGGTCGTGATTTGCGATGGCGTCTCGCGTGGCGCCGTCGAGAATATCGTCCAGCCGGGTCTGCGCTCCTCGTTCGTCGCGCAGTCGCTGGAAAAATAGAAGCGGGTCGGTGATGCGCCAGCGCGCGTAGGTGTCGACCCAGATAAACCGCTTGTCCCTGGTGGGAAGCTGATTGGCGTCACCGTCCCACTCGAGGAACCGTTTGTCGAACCGGTGTGCTTTCTGGACGAACGGAATCTTGAACTTGAGCCCGGGCGTGTCCACGGGTTTGCCGACCGGTTTCCCAAACTGAGTAATGATCACCTGTTCGGGTTCATTGACGATATAAAGGCTGCCGCGAAGAATAGCGAAGCCGATGACGACTGCCACGATAATTGCGATTCTCATCAGTTACCGCCCCCTTTGCCACTCTCTCTCGGGTCGAGATTGAAGAACGGCACGATTCCCTTCATGTCGTCGTCGATGATCGTTTTCTTCGTAATCTTGGGCATGATCTCGCTCATCGTTTCAAGATAGATACGAGTGCGGGTGACGGCCGGAGCAACTCGGTACTCCCTGTAGACCGCGACAAACCTCGCAGAATCACCGCGAGCCGTGTTCACACGTTCGAGCGCGTAGCCCTCCGCCTCGCGGATCGTCTGCTGCGCTTCACCGCGCGCCCTCGGGATGACCCGGTTGTATTCGGACTGCGCTTCATTGATGAGTTTTTCCCGCTCCTGCTGCGCCTGGTTCACTTCGTTGAACGAGTTCTTTACCGCGTCAGGCGGGTTGACGTCCTGGAGCACAACCTGATCGATCTTGATGCCGTTCTCGTACTGTTCGCACAGCGCCTGAAGCTCGACCTCAACGAGATCGGCGACTTCCTGACGTCCTACCGTGAGGACTTCGTTCACCGTGCGGTCACCGATAACGCCCCGCATCACGGCCTCGCTCATATCACGAAGCGTCGTGCGGACGTTGCGCACGCGAAAGAGGTACTTGTACGGATCCACGATTCGATACTGAACGACCCACTCCACGACGGCGGCATTCAGGTCGCCGGTCAGCATGTTCGACTCGGCTTCACGCCCTCGCGAGGTAAACTGGCTCCGCTGGCCCCGCTGGCTCCGAACTCCCGAGGACACGGTCTGAAAACCAAACTCCTCTTTCAACTGACGTTGGATGGGGACCTTGGTGACGCGCTCGACACCGAGTGGAAGTCGAAAATGCAGGCCCGGTTCGGCATTGCGCTGGAACTTTCCAAGCCGTAAGACGACGCCGACTTCTTCCGGTGCGATTGTAAAAAAACTGGAGATAACCAGGACCAGAAGGACAAGGAGCGCGATGATTCCTCGCACCATGCCTGCCGAGGCCCCGGGAATGTTGAACTTGGGGATTTTGATTTCCCCTAGAAAACCATCATCAGCCATGTTACTGCACTCCTTCCCGTACGCGTTGGTCGAATTGTAATACCTGATAAACGCTAGCACAGCGAATGTCAAAAGTCGATGTCTTTGGGAATACACGGCCCGGTGGGGTTTATTCGGGTGTGCCGGCGATGAGGCGAGTTACTCGAGAAGCGGGTCCAGAGCGATGTCCACCGATTTGCGAATACGCTCGTCATCTTTGAAGAGCTCGTTCCGCGGGACCAGGACAAATTCGCTCCCGGACATTTTGCTGAGAACCTCGATCCCGCCCCGGTAGGAGTAAACCTTCTCACCATCGACGGAGAAGACCGATATCCGGAGGGAAAGTGCCCCGAGTGTCCCGTCGGGTGAGCCGGTGACAAAGCCCTTCAGGAGGCTCCCCGTCTTGATGGGCTGGCTCGTCCCGTCCCAGTGCGCCCGCCCCGATCCAAACGGGGCCTCGACCACGATGATGCTCGCGACCAGCATCCCGTCGGGCACGAGGTCGGTGCCCAGCCGATCGATCGTCTGAGCCATCGCCAGGGCAATCTTCAGGTCGTCGCGAAGGCCCGTGGCTTCGTCGAGGAACCCGTACCTTTCCGATTCGATGTCCTTCCAGATTTTCGTGTATTGCTCGGGCTTCAGGACAAAAAGACCTTTTTCCCTCAGCTTCTCGTGGATCAGAGACGCGAACCGGTCCTGCACAGGGCCCGGGTCGGGCAGCCCGTCGGGGATGGAGACCGTGGATACAGCCATGATCTTCCCCTGATCTCTGATGCCCGTGTTCTTGGACAGGAACGGGTCGGCTGCCTGCCCCGCCGTTTCCGGTTTATTCGCGCACCCGATGAGGGTCAGCACGATCGCCAGAAAGGTGCATGGCATGAGTCGGCGCATAGATCGTGTTCCCCCCCTTTGGTCGTTTTCTTGCTATATCTGTGGGGTAGTGTGAGGTAGCTGAGAGATCTCTGCCAATATACGCGTTCGTAACTACTTCTGTCAACGTCACCTATGATGAGCGATCGGTCGCGTCTCCAGTCGGCGGGCCGGGCCTCCCCGGTAACCCTTCAGGCGCCCCGGCGCCGGCGCACGGTTCTACAATGACCGAACTCTGGACACAGATCAGTTCTTTCGCCGAGGCGTCACTCGGCATCACCCCGTTTGTCTCGACCCGCATCGGTTGGACCGTACTGGCCGTGGCCGCATATATCCTTGTGCGCTACGTGGTGCTTTTCACCCTGAGCAAGGGCATCTCTGACCTCGGAAGACGCTACGTATACACGAAAACGGTGAGCTACGTCCTCGCCGTGACGACGTTCGTGTCGATTATCGCGATGTGGCTCGGTAGCGGCTCCGGGCTCGTGGCCTATATCGGAATCCTCTCTGCCGGTGTCGCCATCGCGATGCGCGATCCGCTGATCAACTTTGCGGGCTGGATGTTCATCGTGCTGCGAAAACCATTCATCGTTGGAGACCGCATCCAGATCGGCGAGCACCGGGGTGACGTGATCGACACCCGGATCTTTCAGTTCACGATGGCGGAAATCGGAAACTGGGTCGACTCAGACCAGAGTACCGGTCGCATCATTCACATCCGGAACGGATGGGTGTTCAACCACAGCACGG
>JAPUJU010000119.1 GCA_027296025.1 bacterium | reverse complement strand
CCATGTGGTCATCAACCTCAAAGAGGTTGACTGGATCGCGAGTACCGGCATCGGAATTCTGATCCGCGGGTACAAGACCGTCCGGGAAGCCGGCGGCGATGTGATCCTCGTGCACGTCGGTGAGCGCACGCAGCAGGTGTTCAATGTCCTGCGGCTCGAGCATATTTTTCGGATCATGGAGACGGAAAAGGACGCGTTCAAGGCGTTCCAGTCCTAGGAGATTGCGCGACCGCTCGATCGCGGATTCGATTGCCGTAGACACTGTGCCCGGATTTTAACTATCATTAGTATTATTGAAGTTACGCCGTCCGCGCCCCGCGCCCCGAATGCCGATGGCTCGGGAAAGCTTCCTGCGCGATGCCGCGGAAGCCATATGATTGTTTTAAGGAGGCAAGGAATTGAAAATCAGCCAGAAAGAGCTCTACGGAGCGGTCGTTCTGGAATTGCACGGCAAGCTTACGGGCGGTCCGGAAGCAGAGACGTTCCGCAATATTTTCAAGAGCCTGTTGGACGACGGCAAGAAGAACATCATCATCGACTTGAAGAAGGTCGACTGGATCAACAGCACCGGGCTCGGCATTTTGATCAGTGGTTACACATCGGTCCGCAAGGCAGGTGGTGACCTGGTTCTGTGTCACGTCGGAGACCGCATCGACAGCATCCTCTACGTGACCAAGCTCAACCTGCTCTTTCAGTCGTTCGATAGCCGTGAAGAAGCGGCCGAGTACTTCAAACAGCAGCCTGCCTAGTCCCGGCGATCGGGTAGATCGATGAAGACAGATTTGGAAAAGATGGAATTTGTCATACCCAGCGATTTCAAGTATCTGGGCGCGGTGGATGCCGCCGTTCAGGATCTCGCCCGCGAAATGTCCTGCGCGCAACGCTGGATCAACGACTTCAGCTCGGCGCTCATAGAAGCCTGTACGAACGCGATCGAACACGGGAACAAGTACTCAAAAGATAAGCGGGTGCGCGTCGAGGTTAGTCTCGACGGAAAGCAGATTATCGCTCGCGTACGTGATGAAGGGACGGGCTTTGACTTCGCGCCGTACCTTTCCGAAGATTCACCTCTGGACGCGATGAGTGAACGTGGACGCGGCATCAAGATCATGAAGGCCTTCACGGACGCGCTTGATTACACCCTCGACACCAACGGCGGTCTCTGCCTCAAACTCATGAAGATCTGTGCGATCGAGGTTGACGAGACGGCCGATGGCAAAACCTAGGCCGCTTTTCGTGGCAGTTCTGCCGGCGCGGAACCTTTGCCGAAACCTGCACGTATCATCTCTAAGCCACTGTTGATTCCCAGTAGTCGGAGCCGAACATGGGTGTCCCATACACGCTGCTCCTGTCGGTTTTTTACCTCGCCGGGGGCATTTTCATCTTTTTACTCGGCCTCACGATTCTGAGGTCGGGCCACAGCAGCGCCCCGACGCAGGCCACTGCGCTGATGCTGTTTTTCGCCGGAATCGGCCCGATCCTCAGCGCTACAAGTATCATTGTTCAAAGCACCTTACGGCCGGACGCCGTCGTGTACCGGTCCATGATGGACAACTTCGAATACCTCTGGGAATTCTACTTTCCCTCATTATTACTGTTTTCGCTCGCGTACCCGCGCGAGCAGCGCTTTCTGGGGAATTTCGTCCTCCTGAGTTTCCTCGTTTTCGCGCCCTATATCGTTCACCTCGTCACGATCATGGCGGGCGACTTCCTCTCGAAATCGATCCTCGATATGTCGAAAGAACTTCCGCTGGACCGGAGTGTGACGCTCGGCGAACAGACCATCTCGCTTGCCGGCTCACGTCGGATCTTTTCTGCGATCCTCTCGACACTGGTCGGACTTCACAAACAACTTTTCCTTGTAGTGAACATTACGTACGCCAGCGTCGCATTGATGTTTCTGTCGAGGAGCATGCGCCTCAATCTGAACCCGCGCGTGACCGGGCAGCTTCGCACCGTACTGATCGGCCTGACGGTGAGCATCGCTGGATACACACTCTCGAAGATGGTTCGCCTCCTGCCCGAGCCGCTCTCGTCCGAGGGAGTGAGTCTTGCGCTGACAAACTTTGCGCTGGTCGCGGGAGGCGGGTCGGTTGCGTACGCGGTGATCAAGCAGCAGTTTCTCGGCATCCGCTACGTGGCGCGCAAGGCGATCCTCTACGGTGCCGCCGCGGTCGTGTTCGCGGGTATGTACCTCCTGGTTGTCAAACCGGTGAGCGACTACTTCGGCCAGTACAGTGTGGTAAGCAAAGAGGCGTTCGAAACCGGCTTCATTATTATGGCGATCATCGCCTTTCAGCCGCTCCTCTTCCGGATCGAAGAAATCCTTGAGGGGTTCCTGCTCCGCGGTGTCGACAACCTGCAGGCACGCTTCACGCGGCTGGGGAGCGAGATTTCGAGCGTCGGGAACGAGGCCGAGCTCGAAGGGCTCCTTCGGAGGGGGTTCGGCGACATACTCGATGCGACGACCGTGCGGCTCAATCTGGATCCGTCAGAGCCGCGGTTCAGCCGCCTGGTCAGCATTCTCGAACGGATCGGCGGGCCGATCCTTCGGCACGAACTGCTCTCCCTCGGCGAACGAGGACGTCTCGGTGTGCCGATCGAGCAAACGCTGAAGCACAGGCGACGCCGCCTCGGGCGCAAATCCCGGCGCTCGAAGCGGGGTCTCGCGGATGCGATGTGGCTCGTCGCGGGGGACGACGTGTTTGTCCCGATTTTCCAGGAGAGAAAATGCATCGGCTATGTGTCGCTCGGTGAGAAAACACTCGGGCTCAGATACAACACCGATGAGATCGCGCAAATCTCGTCGATCGCCAACCAGATCGGAATCTCTCTCGACAACATCCGGCTTCTTCGTGAAAACGTCGAGCAGAAAGTGCTCGAAGAGGAACTCGTGACCGCACGCCGAATCCAGTCGCGGTTCCTTCCAGCGAGCCCGCCGGAGATCGACGGGTATCAGCTCAGCGCATCGACGGTGCCGAGCCGTCAGGTCGGGGGCGACTACTACGACTTTGGTCTGCTCGACGGCAACAACCTCGCGCTCGTTATCGCCGACGTCTCGGGCAAGGGAATACCGGCATCGCTCCTCATGGCGACGCTGCACGCAGCGGTCAACTCGAACCACGATGCACAAAAGCGTCCGGCTATGATGCTGCAGCGCCTGAATGCGCTGCTCTACGAGAGCACGTCGGCGGAGGAGTTCGCGACGGTGTTCTACGGTGTCGTCGATCTCGCGCGGGGCCGGATGAAGTACGCGAACGCAGGGCACGAGTTTCCATACATCGTCTCCCGGGATGGCGTTACCCAGCTCACTGAAAGCGGCATCGTGCTCGGCGCCATCACAGAGTACCGGTACGAGGAAAAGGAGTGCCAGATCCCGCGGGGTGGTGGGCTGATCCTTTTCACCGACGGGGTGACGGATGCCGAGCGTTCCGGGGGCGAGTGCTTCGGCCAGGAGCGTTTCCGCGCGGTTCTCGGCACCAACGGTATCCCGAGCGCCGCCGGGCTCTGCAAATCGATCCTCGACGAAGTGGAGGCCTTTTCAAAGGGCGGCGATTACCACGACGACCTCACCCTCGTCGTCCTCAACAGGGACTGACGCCCCGATAAAAAATGAGTTTCGGGACCCCGCCCCTGTGCCTTATTTTCCATTCCAGACATGCGAATTCTAGGAATCGATCCAGGCGAGCGCCGCTTCGGGCTCTCGCTGAGTGACGCGCTGGGTCTGACCGCCCAGGGGCTCGAGACGTTCGACCGCAGGACGGACGGAGACTTCATTGCCCACGTTGCCG
>JAPUJU010000118.1 GCA_027296025.1 bacterium | reverse complement strand
CGCAATTGCGGTAATCAGAATAAGAACGAACATATCGAATCGCCAACTGGCCGTCCCGGCGGCCGGGCCCTCCACCGTTCCGGCTTGATTCCCAACTCGAAACCTGATAACGTTTTGGCCGGGTCACCAAGAGCCCCGACCTACGATCAAACCCGTACCGGAGGCCCCCATGATAATCGGAATTCCTCGTGAGATAAAGCCCGCAGAGGCGCGTGTCGCCATGACGCCCGAGGGTGTTCGGGCAGTGTGTATTCATGGACACGAGGTCCTCGTCGAAACCCGTGCCGGCGTGGGCAGCGGTTTTACCGACGACGATTACCAGCACGCCGGAGCGCGCATGATGCAGGCCGCGGCCGAAGTGTGGAGCAACGTCGATATGATCGTGAAGGTCAAGGAGCCGATGAGTGCGGAGTACCCGCTGATGCGCGAGGGGCTTTTCGTTTTCACATACCTTCACCTGGCGGCCGACCGCAAATTGACTGATGAGCTTCTTCGCCACAAAGTCACCGGCATCGGCTATGAAACGATCGAGCTTCCCGATGGCTCGCTGCCACTCCTGATACCGATGAGCGAAGTGGCCGGGCGCCTGTCAGTCCAGATGGGAAGCTGGTCGTTGGAAGCGCCGAACGGGGGGCGTGGGATTCTACTCTCCGGCGTGAGCGGCGTCGCGCAGGGACGGGTCCTGGTACTCGGCGCGGGAACGGTCGGCAAGAACGCCGTTCGGATCGCGATGGGAATCGGGGCACGCGTCGTCGTCATCGACAGAGATCCGAACAAGCTCCGGTATCTCGACGACATCTACCAGGGGCGCCTGGTCACGCTCGTCGGTAATGCTGCGAATATCGAAGACGAGCTCTCCAACGCCGACCTCGTCATCGGGGCGGTACTGCTCGCGGGCGCGAAGGCTCCGAGGCTGATCAACAGAGATCATTTGAAGAAAATGAAAACCGGTTCCGTCATCGTCGATGTATCCATCGATCAGGGCGGAATTGCGGAAACGAGCAAGCCCACCACACACGACGACCCGACGTACGTCGTCGACGGCGTCGTACACTACTGTGTCGCGAACATGCCCGGCGCGGTTCCCGGCACCAGCACGCTCGCGATGACGAACGCCACACTTCCCTACATTATCGAGATCGCCGACGCGGGCCCCTTCGAGGCGGCCCACCGCGACCCGGGTCTTGCCCGCGGCTTCAACACACACGCCGGTCAAGTGACACATGCCGGTGTCGCCGAGGCGTTCGACCTGCCGTTAGCGCCGCTCACCGAGTAGCCTAGCCCGTCAGACCCGCCGAAGACGGGCCGAGACTGACGATTGTGTTCCGCCTGGGATGAAGAGCTTCAGCGGCAACAGCCATCAGGTCGTCCATCGTCACACGATCGATCTTGTTGATCAGTTCCCTCTCGCTCACCTGGCGGCCATAGTAGGTTTCGTTTCGAGCCATCCGCATCATCTTCGACGAAGATGCTTCGAGCCCGAGCAGGATTTGCCCCTTGAGCTGCTCCTTGTTGTCCTGAAGCTCCGTCTTCGTGAGCGCGCCCCGGCGAATCTTGCCAAACTCGTTAAACACCTCGCGGATTGCACGCCCCGCATTCGACGGCTTGACCGACACGTACGTACCCATGAGCCCGGTGTCACGTGCCGCGTCAGCGTACGTGAACACCGAGTACGCAATCCCCAGTTCTTCGCGGATCTTCTGAAAGAGGCGCGAACTCATGCCGCCTCCGAGTAACGTGGTGAGAACGAGCGCCGGGTAGCGTTTCTCGTCATGATAGGAGTAACCCGGACTTCCGATACAGATGTGTTGGTGATGAAGTTTTCTACGGACTTGTCTTCGCGTCGGACGGAAGCGTCCAAACCTGCGGCTGCTACGCTTGATTTGACCATCCGGTAGCGAGAACGATTCATCGGCAAGACGTCGAATCTGTTTCTTGCCGATATCACCGCAGATCGACACGACCACGTTTGAGGTCCGGAAATGTTTCGTCGCAAATCGCTGCAGTTTCGCCCGGTTGAATGCGGAGACGGTCTGCGGCGTACCGAGGATCGGCCGGCCGAGCGGGTGGTTCGGGAAAATCTCTGCCGCGAACAGATCGTGGATCAGATCATCGGGAGCATCCAGCACGTCACCGATCTCTTCCAGAACGACCTGACGCTCGAGAGCGACCTGATCGTCGGGAAAGGTCGGGTTGAGAATCATATCGCTGAGCAGGTCGATCGCCAGATTTCGGTGATCTTCGAGAACCTGCGCGTAGACGCAGACGTGCTCGCGTGTCGTAAACGCGTCCAACGAACCCCCAACCTTCTCTATGGATTGGGAGATTTCGAACGCACTTCGGGTCTTCGTGCCCTTGAAGACCATGTGCTCGAGAAAGTGACAGAGCCCGTCTTCGCCGCGCCCTTCGTCGCGGGAGCCGGTGTTTATCCAGACACCGATACAGAACACCCGTGAAGCAGGGTTTTTCTGATGGAGAACAGTGAGTCCGTTTTCGCCGACGTATTTGTAAACGCGCGGCGCTGGGGTTGCGATCATGAGAAAGTTAGGAAATGAAAAACGTTTGCTGGCCCTTCCGGACCAGCAAACGTGACGTTCCTACCGACGCCCCCCGGACCTATGTCTTCGGCCCTCGCGCCGGGCCGGTTCAGAGTCCTGGCCTTCGGGCGCTTCTGTCAGCGCCTTCTTGCTCAGGCGAACCTTGCCGTCATTGATTTCAATTACTTTGACGCGGACCGTGTCTCCGACTTTCAACACGTCTTCGACCTTGTCGATCCGGCGGTGTTCGATCTCCGAAATGTGCAAAAGGCCGTCTTTGCCGGGAAGAATCTCGACGAATGCTCCGAATGCTACCACGCTTCGGACCGAACCTTCATAGATCTCTCCAATCTCCGGCTCCGCCATGATGGCTTGAATGCGCTCCAGTGCGATGTCCGACGACTCCTTGCCGATCGCGGCGACCTTGACGGTGCCATCGTCTTCGACCTCGATTGTCGCGCCCGATTCTTCCTGAATCGCGCGGATGATTTTGCCACCCGGGCCGATCAGCTCGCGAATCTTGTCGACCGGAATCTTGATCATCGTGATCTTCGGCGCGTACGGCGAGATATCACTGCGGTGCGTGTCGATCGTCTTGGCCATTTCAGCGAGGATATGATCGCGGCCGCGTTTGGCCTGCGCCAGCGCGGTCTGAAAGATCTCCTGGGTGATTCCGGCGACCTTGACGTCCATCTGAAAAGCCGTGATGCCCTTCTCAGTACCGGTGACCTTGAAGTCCATATCACCGAGGTGATCTTCGACGCCGAGGATGTCGCTCAGAACGGCGTGGCGATCGCCCTCGAGAATGAGTCCCATCGCAATGCCTGCGACCGCCCGCGTGATCGGCACGCCGGCATCCATCAACGCGAGGCTACCTCCACAAACCGTCGCCATCGAGCTCGACCCGTTCGACTCAAGAATGTCGGAGACAATCCGAATCGTGTACGGAAACTCTTCGGCTTCCGGCAGAACCGGCAAAAGCGCCCGCTCGGCAAGCGCGCCGTGTCCAATCTCACGTCTTCCGGCGCCCCGGAAGAAACCAACCTCACCGACGCTGTACGGTGGAAAATTATAATGGAGCATGTAGCGCTTCCACGTTTCGCCCTCGATCGTATCGAGCATCTGCTCGTCACGCGACGTTCCGAGCGTTACGGCAACAAGACTCTGCGTCTCACCGCGCGTAAAGAGCGCCGATGCGTGCGTCCTGGGCAGAACGCCGACCTCGGATGAAATCGGTCGAATATCTTCGAGACCGCGGCCATCCGCACGTGACTTCTCGCCCAGTATCATTTCGCGCATCTCGCGCTTCTCGATACTTCCGATGCCGGCTGTAATGTAACCTTCCTTCTCGGGATGACTCTCGGCAAACATTTCGAGCGCTTCGTCCCGGATCGTTTCGAGCGAGTCGCTCCGCTCTTCTTTTTTCGCGATCTTGATCGCGTCCTTGATCCGTGCCGTGAACTTCTCCGCGAGCCCCTGATCGATCTCCTCGATGATCTCCGCCTCGGGAATCTCACGCTTTTCCTTAGCGCCGACCGCTTCCACGAGTTCCCGCTGTAGCGCTGTCAGGCGTTTGATCTCCTCGTGCGCTACGCCGACGGCATCAATAATCTCGGACTCGGGCAACTCGTTGGCGCCACCTTCGACCATGATTACGGCCTCGTCGGAACCGGCGACGACGATGTCCATTTCGCTGTTTTCCATCTGGGAGACGCTCGGGTTGACGACATGCTTCCCGTCTATCTTGCCCACGCGGACACCGGCGATCAACGCCTTGAACGGAATATCGGAGATCGCGAGAGCCGCGGATGCACCTGTAATTCCGAGGACATCCGGCTGGTTCTCTCCGTCATAACTGATAATTGTGGCAACGAGTTGTGTCTCGTAGCGCCAGTTCTTATCGAACAGCGGGCGAATCGGCCGGTCGATCAGGCGAGCGGACAGTGTCTCTTTCTCGCCCGGTCTGCCTTCTCTCTTGAAGAAGCCACCCGGAATGCGGCCCGCCGCGTAAAGTTTTTCTCTGTATTCGACGAACAGGGGCAAATAATCTCTGTCCGTCGGCCTTCGACTGCACACCGCAGTTACGAGGACCACCGTGTCGCCCATGCGAACGACGACGGATCCATCCGCCTGCTTGGCCATGCGGCCTGTTTCGAACGATAACTGCGTACCGTTGCAGTCATAGGTAACGGTTTTCATTTTGACCTGCCAATTATAAATGGGAAAGGTAGCTCGACTACTTACGTATGTTGAGCTCTTTAATTATCTGTCGATAGTTTTCGACTTTCTTGTTCTTGAGATAATCCAGAAGCTTACGCCTGCGACCAACAAGTTTGAGCAGTCCTCGACGCGAGGAATGATCCTTTTTGTGCTGCTGAAAATGGTCGGTCAACTGGCGGATACGTTCGGTAAGAAGTGCAATCTGAACCTCGGCAGAGCCAGAATCCAGGTCGTGCAACTTATGCTTTCCGATGATCGTCTTTTTCTGGTCTGTCGACAGAGCCATCGTCTAATCACCTCCTCCAGAGCAAAGATCGCGACACGATGGCTACAGCCTGAACACTCGATGGGGGGTCGTCCAAGCCGCGCAAAGATGCCCCAAACTAGCACACCGTCTCTGCAAATGTAAAGTGTAATTGTCCGTTTTCCCGGGCCCTTCAGTGGCCTTCGCGCAACCTTTCCAGCGCGGACACCTTGTCCTTTGCCAGCTGGTCGGCCAGATCCTGGGCCGAGGGAAACTTCCGCTCTTCCCGAAGGAACGCGTGGCAGAAAACGAGCACTTTCTCCCCGTAGAGGTCCCCATCGAAGTCGAACAGGTGCACCTCGATATTTCTGGCGCCCTCGGGGAGCGATTTCATCGTCGGGGCGCGCCCCACGTTCATCATTCCTTTGTACATCGTCTTCCTGACCTTCACGCGGACTGCGTAGACGCCCTGGGCGGGCCGCAGTTTGCAGGGATCGATCAGCCCGATGTTCGCGGTCGGGAAGCCCAGGTCGCGCCCGCGGCCCTCCCCCTCGACAACCGACCCCGAAATCAGGTACGGGTGCCCGAGGAAACGGTTGGCTTCACCCAGATTCCCGGTCTCGATCGCGTTGCGGATCTCGGCGCTGGACACGATGTGGTCACTGTTCTTCACTGCCTCGACGATATCGACGTCGAGGCCCATTTCTTTCGCCAACCTGGTGACCTTTTCCGGGCTGCCCTCGCGGTTTCGCCCGAGGTGGTTATCGTACCCCAGGACGAGCAACCGCATGTCGAAGGGTTTGACGAGGTAGTCGACCAGAAAATCCCGGTAATGGACCCCGGCCAGGACCTTGTCGAACGTGAGCACTAGGATGCCGTCGAGGTCGAACTCGGAGAGAAGGTGAACGCGCTCGTCGATGGTCGTAAGCATCGGCGGCGTTTCTCGTGAATGGGTGACCACGATCGGGTGAGGGTCGAAGGTCACCAAGAAACAGCTCTCGACGCTGCCGCTGTGCTTCGCCTTCACCAGCCGGTCGAGGATATACCGGTGCCCGCTGTGGACGCCATCGAACACACCCACCGTCACCGCCGCGTTGGTCGCGCGGAGCCCGACCGCTTCGGAGAGCGAACGAACCACCCGAAGGACGGGCATCAGGAAGATGCCCCCCGATCGACGAAGAGGCGGTAGGAACGTACCAGTGCGCCCGGCTCGACCGCATGACCCCGGTCCCGGTTACCGATGGCGAGAAGGTGCCCCGCTTCGTCGAGAATCCGAAGGTACGGACTGTTCGTTACCTTCCCGACGGTCCCGATAACGTCTTCCTCAACTGGCAGTCCCCCGTCCAGGAGTTGCTGCCGCGAGCTGTTCTTCAACACAACGCCAGGCAGAAAATCCAGCGCATCTGAAAGTTCGATTCCAACGAGCCCCTCGAGGTCTCCCTCGAAGATACGCTCGGAGGGAAACGCGTCCACCATCCGGTAGGGTCCGATCGCGGTCCTTGTCAAACGGCTTACGTGAGCGGGCAGATCGAGGCGTTCGCCCAGATCGCTCGCGATCGACCGCACGTACGTGCCGCGCGAGCAGCGAACCCGGAGCTCGACGAACGGAAGTTCGATCCGGGTAACATCCAGGCTGTAGATCTTTACCACTCTGCCATCTGCCTTGATGTCTTCGCCGGCGCGGGCCCGGTCGTAAAGCCTGCGTCCATCCCGCTTGATGGCGGAGTACGCCGGGGGAGTGAGCGTGTAGTCGCCAACAAAACTCGCGGCGGCGGCACGAATATCGCTCTCGGGAATCTCCGGACATTCCACTTCTCGGACGACGTCTCCGTGCGCATCGAGCGTAGTCGTTTCGATGCCTAGATGGACGGTGAACTCGTACTCCTTCTCGATGTCCATAAAGTGCTCAACCGCCTTTGTCGCCTTGCCCGTGCATAGCAGCAGGACACCCGTCGCCATTGGATCGAGCGTGCCGGTGTGTCCGACTTTGCGAATCTTCGTCGCCTTCCGGAAGTACCGCACGACGTCGAACGACGTCGGGCCGCTGTGTTTGTTGACGACAAGCAGCTTGTTTTTGAATTTGCTCGTAAGCGTCACTGGTCAATCTTCCTCTTTTTTCTTCCACTCTTGAATCGCTTCTTCGACGCGAATGGAACGGTCGAGCGTGTCATCATACACAAAACGCAGCTCCGGCGCGTTGCGAAGCTTGAGCTGTGCGCTGATCGTTTTGCGCAGAAAACTGCCAGCGCTGATAAGCCCCTTCCTCGACTCTTCCTTCTCATCATCATCGCCCATCACCGTGTAATAGACCTTCGCCGTCTCGTAGTCCTTCGACACTTCGACAGCCGTTATCGTTACGAAACCGACACGCGGATCCTTGACCTCATTGAAAAGGAGATCGCTCAGTGCTTCCTTGATCGTCACGTTTATTCGTTCTTTTCGATAGGATTTCGCCATGTTTCCCCTAAAGTACCTGCTGCTCGCAGTGAAGAACTGAGAGCCGATGATCGCTTTCGAGCTTCTTGAGCAACTTGTCACAGGTGGACTGAGCCACGACCCCGTCCGAGCCGACCGTCACAATCGCGAGCTTCGAACGCTGCCACTTATCGTGATAATCGATTTCCGCAATCGAAACGTTGAATTGGCGCGCTAGTTTCGTTTTGATGCTGGATAGTACAAAACGTTTTTCTTTCAGTGAAAAACGGCCGGGAAAGTGTAGGTCTATCGTGAGCAGCTTGATTACCATGATTTGATTCGACGAACCAAATCAGAACACGCTGGCCTTAGCCAACCCGCGCCTTTTCCTCGATGACGAAGGCCTCGATGATGTCTCCTTCGCGAGGGTCGCTAAAGCCCGTGATTCCGATACCGCACTCAAAATCGGTCTGGACCTCCCGCACATCATCCTGGAATCGCTTCAGCGACGAGATCTTGCCCTCGTGGACAACTTCGTTTTCCCGCAAGACACGAGCTGAAGCGTTTCGTTGGATCAACCCTTCAGTGACGAACGAGCCGGCGATAAAGCCAAGGCGTGGCACTTTGAAAACTTTGCGAATCTCGGCCCGTCCGAGCACTTTCTCGCTCAGGATCGGATCGAGCAGTCCCTTCATCGCGGCATCCACTTCCTCGAGGACCTCATAGATGATCTTGTAACTCTTGATCTCAACCTTTTCGCGCTCGGCCATCTCCTGCGCTTTCGGCGATGTCTTGACGGAGAACGCAATCACGACCGCGTCCGAACTCGACGCGAGCAGGATATCGGATTCGCTGGCAACGCCGACACCGGCGTGAATCACTTTAACACCTACCTCGTCGTTGGTCAGTTTCGTCAGACTCTGTGTCAGTGCTTCGACCGAACCATTCGTATCCGCCTTGACGACCAGTCGCAGTTCCTTGACGTCGCCTTGCTGGATCTGGGAGAACAGTTCTTCCAATGTCATCTTTCTTGCCGAACCGAGATCGCGCTCTTTTTGCAACTGCTGCCGGCGCTCGCTGACGTCTCGGGCTTCTCGCTCGCCTTTGACGACCATCAGTTTGTCGCCGGCATTCGGCAGCCCGTTCGCGCCGAGAACCTGCACCGGATAACCGGGTCCGACCTCCTTCACACTACCGCCGCGGTCATCGAGCAGCGCTCGGACTTTGCCGTAGTGCGAGCCGATCACGAACACGTCTCCGATTCCGAGTGTGCCCTGGGTGACCAGTACGGTGCACAGAATTCCGCGTCCCTCCTCTTTCTTCACTTCGACCGCAACCCCCCGGGCCGACGCGTGCGGATCCGCTTTGAGCTCCAGCAACTCGGCCTGGAGAAGAATCATTTCGAGAAGTCGGTCGATTCCGTCTCCTGTCTTGGCGGAGACTTCGACGCTTACGGTGTCGCCACCAAACTCTTCGACCACGACGCCGCGTTCGGTGAGCTGCTGTTTGATTTGATCGGGCCTCGCCGCCGGGAGATCACTCTTGTTGAGGGCAACGATAATCGGAACATTCGCGGCCTTTGCGTGATCAATGGCTTCTACGGTTTGTGGCATGATGCCGTCGTCTGAAGCGATCACGAGGATGACAATGTCCGTTGCCTGGGCGCCACGCGCGCGCATCGACGTAAACGCTTCGTGGCCCGGCGTATCGATAAACGTGATCTGACCCTTCGGAAGGTTTACATGATAGGCGCCGACATGTTGCGTGATGCCTCCCGCTTCGCTGGCCGCAACGCGACTCTTCCGAATATAGTCGAGGATCGATGTCTTGCCGTGATCGACGTGGCCCATCACCGTGACGATAGGCGCGCGAACGACAAAACGCGACTCGTCGACTTTCGAGACAGGCTCGAGAAGCTCCTCGATTTCCTGAGATACAAACTGCACAGCTTTGCCGATTTGCTCGGCGACCAGC
>JAPUJU010000117.1 GCA_027296025.1 bacterium | reverse complement strand
CCGCAACGCGACTCTTCCGAATGTAGTCGAGGATCGATGTCTTGCCGTGATCGACGTGGCCCATCACCGTGACGACAGGCGCACGAACGACAAAACGTGACTCGTCGACTTTCGCTACGGGCTCGAGAAGATCCTCGATTTCCTGAGATACGAACTGCACAGCTTTGCCGATTTCCTCGGCGACCAGCTCGATGGTTTCTCGGTCGAGTTTCTGGTTGACTGGCGCCGACGCTCCCAGCTCCGTCAGCTGCGTCGCAACTTCGTTCGGTGCGACTTTCAGCGCATCAGCCAATTCGCGGACGGTTGCATCTTCCGCAACGGTGATCGGCTTCTCGACGGCCTGAGCGTCGCCGCGGGTCTTGCTCTTGCGGCGTTTCGTGTGGCGGGTCGTTTCAATCTTCGCGAGGGTCCGGCGGACGCTGTCCCGAACAGCTTTTTGAGCTGCCTCAGCGACAGAGAGTTCCTTCCGGCGGGCCGGTTGTTTCTTCGACGGCGCCGGAGCGGGAGGGACTGGTTCCACCGTTGCCTTCGCGGCTTTGACAGAGACCGACGCTTTGGCTTTCACTTTCGCGACCGCCGAACGCGCCGCCTCGACCTTCGAGGTTACTTTCCGGCCAGTCGTTTTCGCTTTCGCCATCGACTTTGCCTTGGCGATCATTTTCGTTTTGACGGCGACTTTCGTTCTGACCTTGACGGTGGTTTTTGCTTTGGGTGTCGTTTTCCCCCTGGTTACGGCCTTCGGCTTCGCAACCGTTTTCGCTTTCGCGGCCGTCCCGGCTTTCGCCTTGCTCTTCTTCTTAGCCGCAGGTTTGGCGCCTTTCGCGTGCTTCTCGACAACGGCAATCATCTCGCCGGACATACCACTCATATGACTCTTGACAGGAAGCTTCGCCTTTTTCAACACCGCGACAATATCCTCGGCGGAAAGCTTGAATTTTTTTGCAGCCTCGTGAACTCGCATCGCTGATCCGTTGACCTTCTAGCTGGGATTTTTCTCCGTATCGGCTTTGGTCTCATCCGACACCGTCTCCGCCGCAACATCATCGACAGCGGCGTCCTCTACGGCGTCGGCCTCCTCAGGTTCTTCGGCGACCGCTTGTTCGGCCTCTTCCACCGAAACTTCTTCCTCAGATTCATCGGCGACCGCTTCCTCTTTAGTCGCCTCCGCCACGTCGGCTTCTGGCCCCGTGAGCTCGCTGTCTTCCGCGGACTTGCTGAAGAGCGCCTCCTCGGTAAGCACCGGCGCCTCTTCGGACGTCCCCTCCTCGTTCAGGATGCTCTCGTCGAAAAGCGGTTTCTCTGTTTCCTTCTCCTTGGCCCGCTCTTCTTCTTCCTTCGCAATCAACTCGCGTAACGCCTTGTCGAGCTCCTCGATCGTCGCCTGTGCAGTCTCCTGGAGCTTTTCGATGGTCTTCGGACCGAATCCCGGAATCTCGAGCAGTTCCTCAAGCGGCGTCTTCGAGAATTTCTGAACGGTCGTAATACCCGCCGCTCTCAGTTTCTCGGCTACCCTTACCGAGACGCCGGCCATTTCTTCGATACCCATCGTCAGGTGCTCCTGCAGACGCTCACGCTGCTCGAGTTCTCTCGACGTGATGAGGTCGATCTGCCAGCCGGTGAGCTTCGATCCCAGCCGGACGTTCTGGCCGTCTTTGCCGATGGCGAGCGAGAGCTGGTCCTCATCCACAATGACGAGCACGCGCTGCTCTTCCGAGTCGGCGCGCACGCCCGAAATCTTTGCGGGTGAGAGCGCGCGGCTCACGAACGCAGTAATGTCCTCGTTCCACGGCACGATATCGATGCGCTCGCCACTCAGTTCGTTGACGACCGCCTGAACCCGCGAACCCTTCATCCCGACACACGCACCGACGGCGTCCACCCGGTCATCGCGCGAATACACCGCAATTTTTGAACGGCCGCCGGCCTCGCGAGCAACGTTCTTGATCTCGATGATTCCCTCGTAGATTTCCGGGACTTCCTGGGAGAAGAGCTTCTTGAGAAAATCCGTGCTGGTCCGCGACAGCGTGATCATCGGCCCTTTGGCTTCTTTATCGACTTTTATGATGCACGCGCGAATCGATGCGCCCTGGTTGTAACGCTCCCGTCGGATCTGCTCCTTCTTCGGCATCGTTGCCTCGGCGTTGCCGAGGTTGACGAGAATACCGTTGCGGTCGATCTGCTGCACAGACCCCGAAACAATCTCGCCGACGCGGTCTTCGTACTCGTCGAATGTCCGGTCACGCTCGAACTCGCGGATCTTCTGCATCAAAATCTGTTTCGCTATCTGAATGGCGTTCCGGCCAAAGTCGGTGAACGGGACGTTGATCTTGACGGTGTCCCCTACCTTGACCTTCTTGTCGTACTCTTTCGCCTCCACCTTCGTGATCTCGTTGGCAGGCGACTCAACCTCGGACACGACCGTTTTAAGCAAGTACAGGGTCAGGTTCCCCTGCTTGTCCTCGGTCACTTCCACTTCGGCGCTCGCCCCGAACTTTTTCTTTGCCGCGGACGAGAATCCAGCTGTGAGGGTCTCCATCAAGAGACTTTTGTCGATCCGCTTCTCACGAATAACGTCGTTGAAAGCTTCACTAATCGGGGCGTTCATTTCTTTCCACCTTTATTCTTCTTGTTTTTCTTTCTTTTGTTGTCGATTTTGTATTCTCTGGCGACGAGGTTCGCCTTCACAACGTCTGTCAATCTAATGAGTTGCTGTCCTTCGTCGGTATCGAGGACCAGCATTCCCTTTATACAGGAACGTATGGTACCTGTATATGTCTTTTTGCCTAACTCATCGCTCTCACATTTCACTCGCGCGGACTCTCCGACGAAGCGAACGTAATGTTCTTCGCCGGCGAGTGGACGGTTGCTTCCGGGGGAGGAAACCTCGAGCATATACCGGCCGGGAAACGGGTCGATCTTCTCGAACAACATGCCGATGGCACGACTCACCATGGAACAGTCCTTGACACTCACTCCACCCGGCTTGTCGATATACAGTCGTACGATCGGATTCTGGGCGCTGCCGACAATTTCGAGTTTAACACACTCGAAACCCAGGCCATCCAGCTCCTGCGACACAGATTCTTCTAACTCAATAGGCTCCACAGGGATATACGCCAGAGTCGACCCGACGCACGGTTGTGAGTATGAATCAAAGAGGGTAAGAAAAAAGTGGACGTCCGCACGCCCACTCCATCAACACTGACTAAATAACAGACCGGCGCGGATCTGGCAAGCGAAAAACGTCGAACACTACCAGGAATACCGGTATATGAAATCCGCGAGGAGCGTTCCGACCTGGCGCAGGGTCTCATCGGAGCACTTGTCCGGCGTGTCCTCGAGGGTATGCCACCAGGGATAGGGCAGGCCGATCAGATCGACCATGGGGATACCGGCCCGCAGGAGCGGGACGTGATCGTCGTAATACGCCTGGTTTCGTTCGGCGACGAAGACGGGTAACTGCATCTGTGCGGCTCGGCCGAAAAGCTCCAAGCACAGCATCCGCGCCATCTCCAGCGAGTAACCCTCTTGACGGATCGCTGCATCCTTCGCCCCGACCATATCCAGCAGGATGCCACACTCCGGTCGGTAGCCTTTGAGGTTCGCCGCGAAATACTGTGATCCGATCAGGTAATGTTCGGGGTCGCCTTCTTTGCCGTAGTCCTCCGCGTCGAAGAACACCAGATCGACGCCGATCTCCCGCGGTGTTCGAAGTGAAAACATCTTCGCCAGCTGCAGAAGAACCGCCACCCCGCTCGCACCGTCGTTGGCGCCGATAATCGGCTGAGTGTGGAGGCTTTCGTCTTCTTCCTGGTCCGCCCATGGGCGGGTGTCATAATGGGCCGCGAGAATGACACGGCGTGTCTTCTCGGGATCGAAACTGCCGATAACATTGATCACGGGCAGTGGGTCGTCGCCGTACGGATCGTCGACCTCGAAGCGCTGGAGGGTTACTTTCGCACCCGCATTCTGAAGAACCTCTGCGATGAGCCGCACGGTTTTCTCGTGGCCTGGCGACCGGGGTGGTCGCGGGCCAAAATCGCACTGCTGAACGAGGTACTGCCACGCACCTTCCCCATCGAAGGGAGCCGGCGCCCCCTCCTCACAACCCGTGTAGAGTCCGAGCGGCGCAAGCAGCAGTGCGATGATCCATTTCAATTTAGAACGTGAAAACGGCGCTGAGTCCGACACGAAGTGTGGTGATCGTCTGGTTGGTCGCATCATTGTGAAGGCGAGAATAATCGACAAAGAATGAACCGTTCAGGGCACGCGAAAAGTTGTACGTCAGACGAGGCGAAACCCGAACCCTGCTCGTTCCCGGTATTTCGACCTCGCCTCGCTTTCCACTCGTTCTTGCATAACTCATATTGAGGTTTGTGTCCAGCCGGCTCTTCAACTTCTTGCTGCCGAAAAACGGCAGCGGAATCCTCAGATTCGATCCGGGATTGAACGTGTACTTCATGTCCATGGATACCGATATCGCCGATGTCTCGGACTCGGCCCCGCGAGTCTCCTGTCGATTGTTGGTCCATTGAAAAGCCAGGGAGCTCCCGATCCCGTTCCTCCACTGAAAGGATGCCGTCGGTGTAAGCGACCGGGAAAGGCTCGTCGCGTCAACAATCTCACCACGGCCCGATTCACGGGTCGTCGCCCGGTAACCCACGCTCGCATTCGTCGCCAGGAACAGACGCCCGAGAGGGCCCAGCGTCTCAAGACCCTTCCAGTTCATATTCACGTCCGGCCAGATCTGTGTCCGGGAGAAGGTCACACTCGAATTGATTTCGTTTTTGTTCCGTGATCGATTGAATCTCGCGGCGACATCGATGTTGTCCGTAACCTGCACGCCGGAGTCGAGCGTAAAGCCGAGCGTCTGAGTAAAGCGTAACGGTTGATCGAACTTGTCCGGTCCCAGCGTCACGCCAGTGTTGGTGGTCAGCCCCAGCTGGTAGTCAACAGCCGGACGCCCGGGAATTCGTGAGTAGCTGTTCTGCTGCCGCTGCTGAACAGACATATCGATTTTCCGGATACGGCTGAGCATGCGCGCCGTCGCACGCACGAGAAACATGGGGTCCACCGCGGCCGGGGGCTCATCCGTCGCAGTGGTATCGCTCGGGGCGTCTCCGTCGCCGCCACGCGGAGGCGCGCGCGTTGCCCGACCGTCGTCGTCTTTGTCGATTATCCTCAGCGTGCGGAAAATCTTTCCGAGGTACCTTCCGATGTCGAACTGCATCTTGAGACTCGCGTTCCGGTTGTTCGAAACGTTCCGGGTCGTAGGGAGGTCGCCGGGCCGTCTGACATTGGCCCCGGCGTTCTCCACGTAACGTGTGTTGACATTGAAGTCAGGATTGAACGCACC
>JAPUJU010000116.1 GCA_027296025.1 bacterium | reverse complement strand
TGACCATGATCCCCGGGATGGCCTGTTCGAATCCCGTGGGTATGTGTTTGCGCTCGCCGGCCGGTTTCACGTCGAGCGTTACCGCCCTCGGCATTGATGTAAGCGCTGAGAGGGCTGCTTCGGTCGGCGTGCCGGACTCGTCCTCGCCCGTCACAATCAGATCCGCAAGTACCGTGTAGACGGCGCGCTGCAACCGGATCTGATCGTAGTTTCCCCTCATCCCGTCGCTGCTGGCTGCGTAGTAAATCGTCGCCGGCGTTCCCGTGAGAACCGAGTCGGTGAACCCGGTCGGCACCGTCAGGCGGCGCGAGTACTGCATGAACTGTTCGACGGAATCCGTCCGGACGATCTCGAAGTCCTGCTCTTCGAGCCGCTTCACGAGGTGATCCAGTAGAAACCCCCCGTTCTCGCCCGCCTGCAGCGCAACGCGCGGTGCCCGCGCCGTGCCGGGGGCGAAGCCGCCCGTGATGGTCCCGATAAAAAAGAAAAACACTACCGGCATGACGAACACCCACAGCAGTGTCTCTTTCGCGCCCAGCATGTGCCGCATGTCTTTGCCGGCGATAAACAGAATGTCTTTCAGCATCGTTTTATCCCTGCGCAAAACCCGACCTGAGTCGTCGCGCGGTAGCGGCAAACAGGACGGCGACGACCAGGACGAGCCCGGTGAATGCCTTTCCGAGTCCGGTCAACGTCATGTCGTCAAAAAGAATCAGCTTCAGCTGGGAGAGCGCCCAGCCGTTGGGTGTGAGTTTTCCAAAAGTAACCATCCACGGGGGCATGGCCTCGAACGGGAAGAAACTGCCCCCGACCATCATTAAGGGAAAGAGAATCGCCGTCGTGAGGATGCCCGCGCCGCGCCGGGACGCCGCATGCACCTGAATGACCATCATCAGATTCATGAGGAGGACGCCGGAGAGCGTCGACCACAGGATCGCGAGCGGAAGCGATGCCAGACGCAAATCGAAGTACGCATAGCCGATGATCAACGTGATCGAACACACCATCGCCATGACGCCGGCACCACCGAGCAACTTGCCTGATAGAAAACGCACGGTGTTCTGGGGCGTCGTCACGACACGGCGCAGGGTCATTTGATCCTTCTCCGTCCACAGATCGAGCGCGATGCCCTGCGCCATAAAGAGGAGCGACATGAACAGAATGCTCGGCAGAAAGAGCAACGAGATGTTGATGTCGTCGTCATCATCGTCCTCCGGTTCCACGACGGGTTCTTTCTCCAGCGCGATAATCATCGGGGAGAGGTAGTTCGAGACGTTGTCGACGATGCGGTTCACCTTCGAGCTGAACTGCATGATGTCGGTGTCCGGAAACGTGTTCGCGCCACCCGACGGGCCCTGCGCGAAGCTCTGCAGGTCTTCTCCAACGAGTCGCTGGGCATAGAACGACGCGTCGACAAGGATGCTCAAGGTCTCTTCGGCGATGCCGGGCAGAATCTGTTGCGATGGATTGGTGAGTAACTCGAGGGTGGTAGGTTTTTCCTCCAGGAACGCCAGGCCGAACCCCTCGGGAATAACGAGGAGCGCGCTCGCTTTGCCGTCGTCCATGATTTTCTGACCGTCTTCGCGCGTTACCGGTTCGGTTTCGATCAGTCCCCCCATCTGCCCCATCGCGGCAACAAGCGCATTGCTCACAAAGCTGTCATCCACATCGGCGACGAGGAGTTGGACTTTCGGTTCAACGCCCCCCCTGCCGCCACTCGCCATGATGATCAAGCTGCCGATCAGGATCGGGATCCCGATCCACATCAACAGGCCGACCGGATCGCGGCGGTGCCGCTGCCAGTCTTTGAGGGCGGTACTCCAGACGAATCTCATTCTCGAAGCTCTTTTCCGGTCAGTTTGATGAAAAGACTCTCGAGGCTCGGCTGGGTGAGCGTGGTCTCCCGGATGTCCGACCCGGCGTCGTTGAGAATCTGAAAAACCGTCGAAAGGCGCGCCGATGCGTTAGCAAGCGAGAGCGTCAACGTATCGGCCTCCGCCTGAACGAGTTCGGCGTCCTCCAGGCGCGCGATACCTTCCATGACCTGATTCGGTTCGAACGTACCGGTCAACCGCAGCAGATCGCGTTCACCCATCATCGCACGAAGTTCCTTGAGGGTCCCGGCAGCGATGATCAAACCGTGATCAATAATGGCCAGGTCGTCGCAGATCGCTTCGGCCTCTTCCATGTAGTGTGTGGTGTAGAGGACGCAGGCGCCGTTGTCGGTTTCGCTGCGCACCAGTTCGAGGAGCCGGACGCGGGTCTGCGGATCGACACCGACAGTCGGCTCATCGAGCAGCAGCGCCTTCGGTTCGTGAACGATCCCGCATGCAAAATTGAGGCGCCTTTTCATCCCGCCACTGAAATTCTTGACCGCTTCCTTGGCGCGGTCCTGCAGGCCGGTGAGCTCGAGGACCTCCTTGATTCGGCGCTTCAGCCGGTCGCCGCGCATGCCGTACGCGGCGCCCCAGTACCCGAGGTTCTCGCGGGCGGACAGGTCTTCGTACAGTGCAAGCTCCTGGGGGACGACACCGAGTTGGCGCCGGGACGCGGGGCCGTCGGTCGCCACGTCGTGTCCCATCACCGACACACGACCGGCGCTGGGCTTCAAGAGCCCCGAGATGCAGTTAATCGTCGTGCTTTTTCCCGCGCCGTTGGGGCCGAGCAAACCAAAAATCGATCCGGGTCTGGCTTCGAAACTGACGCCGCCCACGGCCGTCAGATCACCAAACTGTTTTTGTAATTCTTCGACATGAATCAAGAGGGCCGCCTTTCATGAGACCATGGGACGGTCGTGTTGCTAGCAAGGACGGATGCCGGAACGCTGCTCCGGTATCATATCAGATTTTCACTTGGGAGAGGTCCGGAAGTCTGTGCTACGTTTGTGAGGGAGCTTGCCTGCTGCGGCATCGAAGTTGCTCGACTCCCGAATCGCCATGAGCGTTATCGATCCCGACCAGAACGTTCTTCTCGTGTTGCTGTTCTCGACGGTCGCCGCGTTGCTTGACGCCGCTGGGTCACTCCCGTTCATCGGTCGCACCACGGTTCCCGCGCAGTGGGGAGGGTTCTCGTATGCGCTGGCCTCGGGACTGATGCTCGGCTCGGGCTACATTCTCATGGTTGAAGGGCTCGGCCGGACGACCATGTCCGTGGTTGCCGGCGCCGTGCTCGGCGTCGTTTATACGTACTGGACCCACGTCTTCTCGGGGACCCGAGAACTTGACCATCGACCGGCAGATGGGTCCGTGGCCGAATACAGTATCAAGTTCATCCTCCTCAATGCACTGCACTCGGCGCCCGAGGGTGTCGCCATCGGCGTCGCGATGGTTGTCGACATCCCGCTCGGTATCTTCGTGGCGCTGGCGCTTGCCGTGCACAATATCGCCGAAGCGATCGTCCTGATGGAGCTGCTGCGAGCTAATCGCGCACCACTGCAGCACGCGGCGGCCATAAGTGTGGTCACAAATGTGCCGCAGATCCTGATGGCCATTGTCACGTTTGCTATCGTGCCCGCCGTACCGGCTCTCCTGCCGTGGACGCTCGGTTTTGCGTCGGGCGCGATGGGATATCTCGTCATGACCGACCTGCTGCCTTTTTCGTATGCGCGTGCCGGCCGCACGGGTGTTGCGCTCGTTGTCAGTCTCTCCGCGGGCGCCGTCGTTCTGTTGAGGGGCTTGCTTGGATAACATGGATGCCGATGTTCTACGCGTATTCATCTTCAGCCTGATCACGGCCGTCGCCACGGGTCTCGGTGCGGTTCCCTTCCTGTTCTTGAAAAGTGTGTCGAAACGAACGACCGCCTTTGCCGCCGCCATCGCATCGGGCCTGATGCTCGGAGCGAGCTTTGGGCTCTTGCTCGAGGGGAGCGAGTATGGAACCTGGCAGACTCTCATCGGTGCGGGCGCCGGCGTTCTGTTTATCATGCTGGGAGCGCGGTACCTCTCAACGCACTCGGAAATCGGATTCGGCTCGTTTCGCGGACAAAGCGCAAGGCGAATTCTTCTCGTCGTGGCGACGATGACCGCGCATTCATTCGCCGAGGGCATTGCGGTGGGCGTCGCGTTCGGTGGCGGCATGGA
>JAPUJU010000115.1 GCA_027296025.1 bacterium | reverse complement strand
ACGTGCCCATCACCTTGACATCCAAAACCTTCTGAAAGATGTCCGGGTCTACGTCAACGATTGGCCTGACGGCGGGTTCCATTGCGAAAGCGGCGTTGTTCACCAGAATGTCCACGCGGCCAAACTCGCTCATGGTCTGGTCTACCATCGACTGCACCTGTGCTGCATCCGAAATATCCACGACCAGGGGCAGCGCGCTGCGCTTTTCGGCTCGAACCATCTCCGCTGTGCTTTCGATATCCCTCCACCCCACCGCCTTTTCGTCGTCGGGATACCTGTCCGGACTGCGCCCCGTGCCGGTCACGACGACATCCGCGCCCAACCGCGCCAGCGAAACAGCGGACGCCCTGCCCATTCCTCTTAGCCTTCCTGCTCCGGTAACAATTGCAACCTTTCCGTCAAGTTCTCCCAAATTTCTCTCCTGTACGTGTCGAAAAAACCTTTCGAACAGTGTCCTGATTCAGAGCAACAATGTATGCTCTATCGGCGGGAGTGTAGCAAGAGCCGCTCACGTGGTCAAACAAAGGGGGTGCGATATTGAAGATCACGAACCTCATGCCGATCCTGATCAGACCCCATCATAACGAGCGTTTCCGGGTTTTCATCAAGGTCGATCCCCATGAACGTGTAAAAGCGCACCCGCATCCCGAGCGTACAGCGTGGTCTAAATGAGTGACTATCCAATTTCCAGCCCGCTTTTCAACATAGCGTCGGCGATAGCCGGGCCGGTCGTAGTCATAGTCGGCAGGCTTATATCGCTGGCGCAGTCCGTCCTTCGTTTGCAGGCACCGGCAAAACGGGTAGAGGGAAACGAGAAACGGGTGCTCGAAAGGGTATTCGAGAACTCGCTGGCCATCGACAAAATACGGCTGATCGAAGGCAGGTCTGGAATCTTTGGCGTGAACGACAGGGCGTTCACGTTGGGCAACACCATCTACCTCAAAGGTCAAAAAGCGTCAGAGAGGCCCGACCTGTTGGTCCACGAGTGCGTGCACGTCTGGCAATATCAGCATATCGGCGCAAGGTACACCACCGACGCTTTGGGCGCACAGCAGTTCGTCGAAGAACCGTACAACTGGCAACGAGAGATTCAACGTGGCCACGAAAACTGGGTGGAATTCAATAAGGAAAGCCAGGCGCAGTTTCTTCAAGACCTCTATAACCACGGCGAACTGGTTATCGACGGCACCACCACAACCAGAGGCAGCGGCGCGTTTTACGACGCCGACGGAGAGGGCAAAATCGGCAGGTTCGTTTTCAACGGCACAGATCACACCGAGCTGGCAAACGACGCCGTATCCGCCGTGAGAGGCTGAACGTACAACCAGTCCCATGAACCCCAAATTTGCTCACAGCCTCGCGCAAGAGTATATTAAATCGATGACTCACCAGACTATCGAAACGGAAGTGGGCGTATGAAAATCCTGATAACGGCGGCGGCTTCACGATTGACGCAAGCGCTGGCCAATCATCTGAGTGCCACCAACGAGGTGCGCCTCACCGACCGAAGCGACGTTTCCACACCACACGAGTTCATCCGCGCAGACCTTGGACACGGTGAGTCCACCAACGGTCTCGTCAGGGGTATGGACGCCATCATCCACGTGGGCGAGTCCGACCCGGCCCTGAACGCCTCCGAAAAGCTCGACGCGGCCATGCGCGGCACCTACAATCTGCTTTGGGCTGCGCGGGAAGAGGGCGTTGAGCGCATCGTTTACCTGAGCTCGCTCGACGTTATGGGCAAATACGATGAAGACCTCGCCGTGACTGAGCGCTGGTTGCCGGTTCCGACGACCGATCCCGACGTGCTATGCTTCCACATGGGCGAGTACGTCTGTCGGGAGTTCGCCCGCGAGCAGAAAACAAACGTCGTTTGCCTAAGGCTCGGAAACATCGCGTGGGATGCCGACGGCTCATCCACGTCGACCCTGTATCCAGACGACGCCTTTCAGGCGGTCGAGAGGGCGCTGATCGTCGAGGTCACGTTCAACTGGACAAGCATCCCAAGTACATGGAACGTGTTTCACGTTCAGTCGTCTGTGCCCAACCAGCGGTTTCTTACCGGCACCGCCCGGGAAACGTTGGGATTTCAGCCCGCAAACCGAGGTTAAAATACTCACATGAACGTTGTCGTATACGGAGCTAACGGAATGCTGGGGCCGCACGTCGTGAAGTCGCTCGAAAGCGATCACACGCTGCTGCTGACCGACATCAACGACCTCGAAGACAGCCCCCTCGAGGGCACGACTCACGAGTACCGAAAGGTGGACGCGTCCGACTTCGATGCGGTCGTCGCCGCAGCCGAGGGTATGGACGCAATCGTAAACCTGTCGGTGCTTCGACACGATAGACAAATCGCGTTCGACGTAAACGCTCGTGGATGCTACAACGTGATGACCGCCGCCGTTGAACACGGCATCCGAAGGGTGGTAAACACCGGGCCGCACTTCACCATCGCCGGGCCGTCCTACGAACGCTTCGATTACCAGATTGGTACCGATATGCCGCCGCAGTCCGGCACGAACCTCTACGCCCACACGAAGTCTCTGGGACAGGAGATTTGCCGGGTGTTTACGGAAAACCACGACGTTTACGTCCTGACTCTGCTGTTCTACAACTTTCGGTTCCCCGACGACCACGCGGGCGAGGGGCAGGACTTCACCCCGTTTACCGTAACGTGGTGCGACGCGGGCGAGGCGTTTCGTCCCGCGCTCGATATCGAACTTGAGGCGTTGCCGTCGCGCTGCGAAATCTTCAACATCTTCGCCGACCTTCCGCACAACAGGTTCTCGAACGAGAAGACGAAGCGCATACTCGGCTGGAAGCCTACCGATAATCTGGAGCGTTTCTGGAGGAAATCTTCGTGACTTCCTGTACAAAACGTCTTGCCATCCCGACGAGCCGGGAAATCCCGATGGAGGACGATCTAGGATGGGGCCCACGCCGGAACAATTCGGATACAATAAGCACGTATTTTTCAAGATTTGTTAAACGGTCTGATCCCGAATTCGCTACAGACATTAATATTCAAGGGCGTGTTGACGCGCAAGGTATCATTAATCTCGGGATGGGGCCTGATCTGGGGGAGAAGTCGAAAAAGGAGATACCATGACCACAAGCGAAGGAGCATCGAGGCTAGAGCAGGGAGATGTCAGGCGTCCGCCGACCGGCAGACCCGTCGTTTATGCCAATCAGGGCATTATTTCAAGCGGCCACTACCTGACATCGATGGCGGGTATGAGGATGATGCTCAACGGAGGCAACGCGTTCGACGCAGTAATTGCCTCTACGTTCGCCGCTGCGGTTATAGAGCCAATCGCATCGTACTCGCTGGCTGCCGAGGGCGTGTTCATGCTGCACCACGCCGAAAGCGGAGACCTGCTGTCGCTTAGTGGACAGGGCACCGCACCCGGCAAGGCAACCGTCGAGTTTTACAGGTCGCAGGGTCTGGACGAAATCCCGACCGGCCCGGGCCCAAACGCTCACTTGTCGTTCACCGTGCCTGGAGTTGTCGCGGCACTTGTCTCGCTTCTGGAACGCTACGGCACGAAGACGCTGGGCGAAATCCTCGCGCCCTCAATCCAGTACGCGGAGCGCGGCATTCCAAACTACGAGT
>JAPUJU010000114.1 GCA_027296025.1 bacterium | reverse complement strand
TGCCCGTGTGGCAGATCGAGGTCGTTGTCAATCGTCTTGGGTACGTGAGCAACCCGAACACGACCCCCCGCGTGTTCTTCGACTCGCATCGCACTGAACGCGGTGTCGTCACCACCGATCGTGATAAGCTTGTCAATTCCCAATTCGCCGAGCGAGCTGACAGCGGCGTCGAGGTGCTTCGCCTCCTTCGTTGGATTGTCGCGGGATGTCCCGAGTATTGAGCCACCTCGGAAGTGAATGCGGCTCACATCCGCCACTTCCAGCGTGACGGTCCTCGAGAGATCGCCCTTCATCAGCCAGCGAAAACCATCGCGAATCCCGATCACGTCGTGTCCGGTAAGCGCCGCGCGAATAGTCGCGGCGGAGATAACGCTGTTGATGCCCGGTGCCGGTCCGCCCCCGACGAGAATACCGACCTTACCACGGGATGCTGTCATGAACAGATGCCTCCAGACTTACTCTTGTTTTTTTTCGGGAACGCCGGAGCTATGATCGTGAATGATGCGCCATCCGTCATCTGTTTTTCTAAAAATCAGTGTGAATGCCCCGTGCGGGGAAGCATCTGTTTTCTCGAGCGCCCACATACCGGTAACCCACGCCGCATCGGCGCTCAGCATCCGCACCTCGAGGCTGTCGAAGCTCAGGTGGCCCATCTCTCCCTCGGGATAAGCCTTTCGATACCGTTCTAGAAGTGGTTCCCAGCCGCGCGCGAACGTCCCCCGGCTCGCGAACAGGAGCTCCGGAGATTTGATGTAGCCTTCGAGAAACGCCTCCAGATCCCCGCGGTTCCAGGCGGCCACCTGGGTGTCCATGACGGCCCGGATCTGTGCCCGGTCATCACCGCGGACGGGATTTGCGTGGAAAAGGACTATGGCCGCCAGAAAGACGGCCGTTCTGCCTGCGCGCCTCATGTGGATCCTCCGTTTCTGATGTGCCGGAAACCCCCGTGTCGGAAGCGCCGCTTCTGGGCGGCGTAGCGTGAGGGGACAGTATCACAGAAGATGCCGACCTGCGGACAGTACAAAGCAGGAGACCGAAGGGGCCGGCGTGCGTTATCTCATCGAAAACTGGAAACTCCTAACAACCTGTGGCGTATACACATATATCCGACAGCAAAGAGCCTCTGTCGGCCCGATTTTCAGGGCAACCAAACGGTGCCCGCCGGAGTCCAATGAATGGCGGCGAACAATCTTGACGCACCGATTCCAACGACCGCCGAACCGGGGGGTACGCCATACGGCGGGGCCATCCCGGGCGCTTCCGCGGTGGTCGAAACAAGGGTGACAGAAGCAGATCCATACCCTAGACTCGATTTCCCGGGTACGAGATCTGGAGAAACTTTATGATTGGCAAGGCCATCGGCCGATACAGGATTCTGGAGAAGCTCGGCGAGGGCGGAATGGGCGAGGTGTTTCTTGCGGAGGACACCGAGCTGCACCGCAATGTCGCGCTCAAGTTCATGTCGGAGGAGTTTTCGTCCGACCCGGACTTCATCGCCCGCTTCAAGCGCGAGGCGCGGGCCGCTGCGGGATTGAATCACCCGAACATTGTGACCGTTCACGAGGTCAGCGAGTTCGAGGGCCGGCCGTTCATTGCCATGTCCTACATCGACGGCGAGCTGCTTGGCGATGTCATCGCCCGCGGGCTCGATGCCCGACGCGCCGCCGAGATCGCCGCGCAGATCTGCGACGGGCTGCAGAGCGCGCATGCAGCAGGCATAATTCATCGCGACATCAAGCCGGACAACATCTGTATTGACAAAGAAGGCCGCGTAAAAATACTCGACTTCGGGCTCGCGAAACTCAAGGGTGTCAGCAAACACTCGGGTGACCAGTCGACTTTGGGTACGATTTTCTACATGTCACCGGAGCAGGCGCAGGGTGGGGAAGTCGATCAGCGGTCGGACCTTTTCTCGGTCGGCGCCGTCCTCTACGAAATGCTGACGGGACGCTCGCCCTTCAAGCGCGAGCACGCCTCCGCCATTCTGTATTCCATTATCAATGAAGAGCCGATTCCGCCTTCGCAACGGAACCCGCAGATCTCAGCCGAACTGGAAGAAATAGTCCTCCGCGCCCTCACAAAGGACCGCAAACAGCGCTACCAGTCGGCAAGCGAGTTTGCAGATGACCTGCGCGATGTAGTCACCGCTCACGCCGCTCGTTTTTCGCCGCGCGAAAACAAAAATCTTTTGAAAATTCTCCTTCCGACGTCGGTGGTCTTTCTCGGCATTCTTCTGTTCGTGACGCTCAAGCCGTTCAATGTGGAATTCAAGCCGGATCGCCCGGCGGTCGCGGCGGACAATACGCTGGCCGTCATGTATTTCGAGAACCTCGTGGATCCAGACGATCCGAAGCGACTGGGCGAGATTGTGACGAACCTCCTCATTACGGACCTGTCGGAATCCGAGTATATGGATGTCGTGTCGAGTCAGCGTCTTTACGATCTTCTCAAACACGAGGGGATGGAGGGCGAGAAGGTCATCGATCGCTCGTCGGCCACAGAGGTTGCGACGAACGCCAACGCGAAATGGATGCTGCTCGGGTCCATCCTGCAGGAAGAGCCAAACTACATTCTGACGTCGCAGATCGTGGATGTGAAGAGCGGCAAGGTCGTCGGTTCGCAGCGCGTGGTTGGGGAGCCGGGCGACGGAATTTTCGTCCTGGTAGATAAACTGACCTCCGAAGTCAAATCCGACCTGGAGTTGCCCGCAGCCGCGCGTCGGGAGCACCAGACCCCGATCGCCGAGATGACGACGCACTCGACGGAGGCCTATTTTTACTACCTCGAGGGCCTCGATATGGTGAACAAGTACTACTTTCAGGAGGCCAAGGTCGCTCTCGAGAAGGCATTGGAACATGACTCGACGATGGCCATGGCGCATCTCGCGCTGGCTTCGCGCGCCGGCGGGTCCTCGAAAAAAGGGCGGCAGGATCATATCGCTAAGGCGATGCAGTACTCGGACAGGGCGAGCGGAAAAGATCTCTTCTACATTCGTAGTATGAATGCGCAGTTGAACGACGACATCGACGGCGCCAGGAAGGAACTCGAGGGGTTGATTGCCAAGTACCCGAATGAAAAGGGTGCGTACAAGAGGCTCGCCGATATCTGTCGAATGTACGATGCCAGTCCCGAGAAGGCGATCGAGTACTACCGCAAGGTGATCGAGATCGATCCGCGGGACAAACCGTCATACAACGTTCTTGCGTATCTGTACCAGGACCAGGATGACATCGACAATTACATCTGGGCGATTTATCAGTATATGTCCCTCGCTCCCGACGAAGCGAATCCCTATGACACCCGCGGTGACCTGTACGCGTTCAGCGGAAATCTCGGCAAGGCGATCGATTCGTACGCGAAAGCGTTGGATCGTAAACCGGACTTCTACGCGTCTCGAATCAAGTCCGGAGACATGTACCTGTTCGAGCGCGAATACGAGGATTCGAAGTATCACTTCAGCAAGCTGCTGGCGA
>JAPUJU010000113.1 GCA_027296025.1 bacterium | reverse complement strand
GCGACGGATGTTGCATCGCAGCCCAGGCTGGTGATGGAAGAGCCCCGCCATGATTTCGGCAAACTGTACGAAGAGGATTTCTACAAGCACACATACAGGGTAAAAAACAACGGTACGACGGACCTGATCATCGACAAGGTGAAGCCCGGATGCGGGTGTACGGCCGCCTATTTTGACGAGGTCATTCCACCCGGCAAGACAGGCAACGTAACGCTCGAGGTCGACAACGATAAGGTGACCGGCTACTTCGACAAATCGGCGACCATCTTTTCGAACGATCCCGTCAATCCTTCTTTTACTATTACTATCGTGGCCACGATCATCGAGCGCGTTGAGGTCAAACCCGGCTGGAGAATCTACATGGAGGGTATGTACGGAGAAAAGGTTTCCCAGCTGCTGACCTTTTCGTCCAACGAGTCTGGCAGCAAGAACTTCAAGATTCTCGGCATCACGACGGACATGGATGATCAGGTCACGTACAGCCTCGTCGAAGACGATACGCCGGGCGTGCAAAAGGTCCGTGTGTGGAAAAATCCGAAGCTCCCAACGGGCTTTTTGATGGGAACGATGTACGTGGCGACGAACAGCGATTATACGCCAGAGAAATTGGTGCAGATCAAAGTCACTACAAAGAGTTCCATCGTTGTGAATCCCAGGACGTTGAACTTCGGCCTGATCGAAGATGTTGCAACTGTCGCCGGCAAAGCATTCGAGAAAGAGTTGACACTATTGAAGATGGATGGCGACTTCGAAATCAAAGGAATCATATTTTCGGACGATTTCTACGAAGCAAACTACGAAATGGCCGAGGGCAACAGTTACAAGATCAGCGTGACGTTTCGTCCCGGCTCAGAAGTGAGAAACTACACAGGCGTGATGACGATTCTGACAGATGATCCCTCAACGCCGCACGTGCGCGTTCGCTTGTTCGCTCAGGCGTTGTAGGTGGGGATCGAAAAGGAGTGAAAAGTGGCGATGATGATTTTTTTGGTGGCGCTCCTGATGGCCACCGTCACTCTGCCGGCCGGGGCCGAGGACTACGATGCCGCCGGACCCGATATTCTGATCGAGACGATGCGGCATGATTTCGGGGAGATTCTCGAACGCAAGTTCTACCGTCACGCTTACACCGTAAAAAACGTCGGGACCGAAGACCTCGTCATTCAGGAAGTCAAGCCCGGGTGTGGCTGCACCGCCGCGTCGTTCACCGAAGTGATCCCGCCGGGAGCGGTCGGAGAGATTGTCCTCGAAGTGGACAACGAGAAGGTTGCGAGCAAATTCGACAAGTCGGCGACTATCCTGTCAAACGACCCGAATAGTCCCCAGATGTCCATATCCATCGCGGCAACGATCGTTCCCTTCATCGGTACGAGCCCGGAAGGGCGGGTCTACCTGAGAGGCATGTACGGGGAGAAAGTCGCCAAAGAGCTGGAAGTGTTTTCGAACGAGACGGACCAGGAGTTCAAGATTACCGGTGTCCGTTCGAGTATCGACGACAAGATCACTTACCGTCTGGAAGAAAGCGGAGAGCCGGGCCGTTACGTGTTGAAAATGTGGAAGAACCCGCTGTTGCCGACCATGAACACCTGGGGGAGCCTGTACCTCGAGACGAACAGCGAGAACGCTCCCGAAAAGATTATTCAGGTGAATGTGACGACGCGTGGAATAATTGTGGTCCAGCCGTCGACGATCAATTTCGGCACGGTGGAAAAGTTCACCGTTGGTTCTCCGGCTGGTGAGGAACTGGAGCGCACCGTGACCGTTTTCAAGGTTAAGGGAGGCTTCAGTATTACCGACGTGGAATTTTCATCCGAGTACTACGAGGCGGAAATCGAGGCGCTCGAGGAAGGAAAATACAGACTTACGGTGAAAATGCGTCCGGGCGACAGGGAATCGTATCGGGATGAAATGATCATCAATACGGATGATCCGAACGAACCGTCATTGCGCGTGCGTCTATTCGCCCGCGCGATATAGCAAGAAGGAGCTCAGTTCAATATAATGATATCGCATCGAAAATTTGCCGTCGGTTGCCTGATGCTGGCCATGACCGTTGTCGTGGCGAGCAACGTTTTTGGCGGCGAACCGCAGCCGCAAATACTCATTGCAAATCCGAACTACGATTTCGGCCGCTTATTCGAAGCCGAGACATACACACACGTCTTCCAGGTCAAGAACACCGGCGAGTCAGAGCTCAAGATCGCACGGGTGAAGCCTGGCTGAGGCTGCTCCGTGGCCTACTTTACGGAGGTCATCCCGCCTGGTCAGACGGGAGAAATCAAGTTCGAGATCACCGGAAGCAAAGTGAGCGGTACGTTTACGAAAACGGCGACCGTCTTTTCGAACGACCCGTCGCGGAAGGCGATGAAAATCAGTGTGCACGCCCAGGTCATTCAATACGTCGATGTTGTTCCGTCGTCCAAAGTCTACCTGCGGGGAACCTACGATCAGTCCGTGTCGAAGATCCTGACTATTCGCTCGAACGAGACGGATCGAGAATTCGAGATCACGGGTATTCGTTCGAATATTGACGACAAGATCACCTACAAGCTTGGAGAGCGCAGCGCCGAGGGCGAGTACGAGCTCACGATCTGGAAGAACCCTAAGCTGCCGACCATGAACACGTGGGGCAGTGTCTATCTGGACACAAACAGCGAAAATGACCCCGAGAAGGTTATAGAGGTCAATGTCACGACGAGAGGCTCGATCGTGGTCCATCCGTCTACCGTCAATTTCGGCCGGGTGATCATTCAGAACGCTGAACAGGAGCCGATCGAGCGCGTCGTTACGGTGTATAAGATATCTGGCAGCTTTCAGATTGAGAACGTCCAGTTCTCAAGTGACTTCTACGAGGCGAGCATAGAGTCGCTCGAAGAGGGAAAGAGATATAGGGTGACCGTGCGGATCCGTCCGGGCACCAAAGACAGTTATATAGATGAGATGATTATTAATACGAACGATCCGCAGGAACCTACCGTGAAGGTCCGGTTGCTCGCACGAGGCGTCTAGCTCGCAAGTGCTGATTAACGACAGGTAAGGGAGTGCTTATGAACCATTCGAAGATTACAACCAGGCTTGCCCTTATTGCGGCGGTCGGCGCTGTCGTTTTTGCAGGCGCCTGTTCGAGCGAATCGTCCAAGGCGGAAGTCGCCAGTACCGACCGGGAGCCAGCGCGGGTTACACGGACGGGAGCCGACGCAGTCGTCGCGCAATCGGGAGAGGCCACGCAGGCGTACGAGCAGCTGCTCCAGACAATTAACCAGCTTCAGAAGGACGCACCGGAGACGCAGGAAGGTAGGGCCCAGGCGATCGCGAGGACCGAAAGTTTGCTCACGAAGTTCATTGCCGCCTATCCCGGAACGATGGAGGCATACGACGCGAAGTTTCAGCTGGGCATCATGTATATTCAGATCGGACGGGCGTCGAATGCGGTGGTGCACCTCGAGGAATACATCGACGCCAACGTGCCGCAGGAACCTGATCGTATGGCCTATGCGTCGTTCTACCTCGCCGAAGCGTACAAGGCATCGGACAAGTTCAATGCGGCGAAGAAACAGTACAAGGTATTTGTCGACTCGTACCCAACGTTCAATCCGCGCTTTATTGCTGCTGCCCGGGCCGGTATCGGCGAAGCCGAAAACATGAAACGCCTCGCGATCGGCAGCGAACCGATTCCCTTCGAAGTCAAAGATCTTGAGGGCAACGCGTTGAATCTAACAAAATACAAGGGCAAGGTTGTCCTGATCGATTTTTGGGCGACCTGGTGCGGGCCGTGCAGAGTGGAAATGCCGAATGTGGTTCGACTCCACAAGAAGTTCAAGAGTAAGGGATTCGAGATTATCGGGATCTCTCTCGATTATCAAAATCAGCTTGCCGATCTCGAACGATACATCAAGGCAAACGATATGCAGTGGCCACAGCACTTCGACGGCAAGGGCTGGCAGAACGGGATCGCGCTCAAGTACGGAGTGAAATCGATTCCCGCGACGTATCTCATCGATCGTCAAGGGAAAATCCGTTACCGGTCGGTACGGGGAGCGCAGCTGGACAAGGCGGTTGAAAAACTCATCTCAGAGACGTCGTAACGCGCGAGCAAGAGAAACAAAAAAGGACACCCGGGCTTTACCCCGGTGTCCTTTTTTGTGCCTGACGGCACGCGAAGCGGCACATGGGAATCTATTTCAATAGCACCATACGTCGCGACTGGCTTACCGCGCCGGCTTTGAGTCGATAGAAATATACTCCAGAACTCACCGATGCGCCGGCTGCGTCGGTGCCATCCCAGCGGGTCTCGTGCTGACCGTCACCTTGCACGTCGTCAATCAGCGTCTTCATCCACCTACCCTGAGCATCATATATGGAGAGCGTAACGTGCGCCTCCCTATCCAGCGTGAAGCGAATCGTCGTCTCCGGGTTGAACGGGTTGGGATAATTGTTGCCGAGTAAAAACGTATAGGCCATCGTTCGAACCTCGACGAGCGGGGATTTCACTTCGCTTCCGTCAGGCATTACAAGAGTTAATGCATAGTAGTAATTTCGCCCCGCTTCGAAATCGGTATCGTCGAAACTCCGATCGGCTTCAGGAATCAAGCCACCCTTATTGAGGATCGTTTCGTATCCATCGCGTCCGTCTCTTCGATAGATGTTGAATCCTGTGAGCGGTTCGTCCGCGAACAGTTCCCATTCAAGATGAATCGCTGTCCTGATTATCCTCGCATCAAAACGCTGAATGAATACGGCGACCTCGCCGCAGCCCAGCGAAAATGCACCGATATCCAAATTACACGAATTGTTTGGCGCAAGGCATGGAGAGCCTTCTTTGAGGAAGAAGTCCCCACCTGTCAGGTCGCAGAAAAGAGGATCCAGTGAAAAGTTTTTCCGGCTGGTGACATTGCCCACGAAGTTTCCGGATGGGTTGCCAAAGGCGTCGTTACACGTCTGAGTTCCCGAAAACTGGGAATGAATGCTGGCGAACCATCGGATCCCCCAGGATTCCCCAAACGCTACGACATTACCCCTGATCACAATATCGTTCGATTCGGTGATCTGAATCCCTGCACCCCCGAGCGTATTCACGATGGTGTTCTTGCGAACTATGGTTCCGGCAGCACAGCAGTCGATTCCGATGGCCGATCCCGCAAGAGAGCTGTTTTCCACGAACAAATTTTTCTCGATGATGACACTATGTTTGTTTTGGACAACGTAGATAGCGCCCGCACAGATATCCGCCACGTTTCTTAGAAACGTGTTACCCGAAACGACAACGTTGATATTTTGAGAAATGAAAACAGCTCCTCCGTAGTCGTTGCAATAGCTGTCCTCGAAGGTGTTGTCCAGAATCTCTATGAATGCGCCAGCTGGGAAAGAGTTGGAGAGGAAAATTGCCCCGGCGTTGCTTAAGTAGTTGTTGATGTCCATAACAGGAATTGCGGCGTTATTCCGGAACAGGTTCCCACGAATGGAGGCCGCACCTCGCATGAGGATGGCACCTCCCGCGACGGTACCTCCGTTGTCGATGAACTCGTTGTCCAGGATGTCCATGGAGCCCTGGCCGGCGTGCAGGGGCGTGCCCGGGCCGTTGTTGATAAAGCGACAGTTTTTAACGATTTGATGATCCGCCCTGAGAAAAATGTCCTCGATGTCAACTGCACGAGCTTCCGAATTGGTTAGCGTGAACCCCTGGATGGTGCGCGTCCCGGCGGAATCACCCTCGAAAAAGACCATGGCGGGCGAGGCCGCGTTCCCCGTTCCGTCAAGGATCGTATTCGCGGGATCATCACTTTGAGAGCGCAGAGTGACGGAGATCGGCGGGATAACGACGGACTCGAAGTAGGTCCCAGGCTCCACGACAACTTCGTCACCGTCTGCTGCCGCGTCAAGCGCGGCCTGGATAGTACCGTAATCCGTCGGTACCAGGAGAGTTGCGCTGTAGGTCGACGATACCGCGAGAAGAAGAACAATTGCAATAGCAGTGACAGAGCGTCGCATGAAGCTCCTCCTTTGGCTCAGGTCGAACGGACCCAGTTGAAGCAACGAACTGGACCAACACCCGGGCAGGAGACGCGAAATTCACGCGAAGCAGATTCACGTTCCTTCTGTCAAGAGCCCGGTTCCTTTCCTGAACATGAAGCATATAAAAACGAACCGCTCTTTCTGTCAGAGATCAACGTTGAAGCTTCCATTCATCCAGCAGGATGATGTTCAGGGCTTCCCGTACCTGGTCCGGCTTGAAATAAACCGGAGAAAATCCCCAGATTGCGCTGCGAGCTTTCACGCCGACCACGTTTTCCGCTCCCGC
>JAPUJU010000112.1 GCA_027296025.1 bacterium | reverse complement strand
CAACGAGAAAAGTTGTGTCCGGATAAACGCCATCGGCGTTACCGGTAATGTCTGGAGTTCCCTATCACGTAGAACATAGCGGCGATTCGCCGCCGGAGCGGAATATGTGAACGATTCCAGAATTCCCAGTTCACCGCACAGCTCGCGAAGGAGAGGCGTCGTCTCAAGTGCGCTGTTCGGGCCAAACTCCGCAAGGTAAGGACCGACCTGCTTCGTCCTGATCTTGCCCCCGGTGTGGTGGTCCTTCTCCAAGAGAGCAACGTCCAGTCCGCCGCACTTGAGATAGTGTGCAGTCGAGAGCCCCGACACGCCCGCGCCAACAACCACGACATCTTTTGGAACTACCACTCTTACTCCTGTCGTCTTTTATGCCACGGGCTCGTCGGCGGTGCGTCGTTGTTCAACGTCGCGCTGCCAGCCGACGCACCAGCCCCGAAGGGCCTCGATCCAGTGAGCGTGGTCATTCAAGCAGGGAATCAGCTGAAAAGAGCGACCGCCGGCATCGAGAAACATCCTTTTCATCCCGATCCCTACTTCCTCCAGCGTCTCGAGGCAGTCCGAAACAAAGGCCGGACACACAACGAGAAGCTTCGACACTCCGGCGGCCGCCAATCCTTCAACCCTCTCAGCAGCGAAAGGCTTGAGCCACGAGTCCGGTCCGAGTCTTGACTGGAACGCGTTGCTCCACTTTTCGTCGGGGATATTCAACGTCTTCGTTACCTGATTTGTTGTGTCGAAAACCTGGTGCCGGTAACAGTACCGATGGGCACTCGAGGCTACGTTGCAACAGTTCTCCACCCGAAGGCAGTGCGCCCCGGTCGGATCAGTCTTTTTCAGGTGTCGTTCGGGCAGTCCGTGGTAGCTGAACAAAATGTGATCAAACGGTTCTTCAACGTACGGGTGAATGCTTTCTGCGAGCGCATGAATGTACGAGGTGTCCTGATAGAAGGTTTCTTTGACTGTTACATTCACCTGCATTTCCGTTCGGAGCAATGCTTCCTCCACCGCCACCTCAATGCTCCGAACCGTCGACATCGCGTAGTGCGGGTAGAGGGGCACTACGAAAACGTCCCGGAGGTCCGACCCGCAACGCGTATGCAGCTTTTTCAATCCCTCTTCAATCGATGGCTGCCCGTATCGCATCGCCACTTCGACGGGCACCTCCAGCTCACGCTGCAGTTGGCCGGTCAGCTTCCGGCTGATGACAATTAACGGGGACCCGTCATCCCGCCAGATTGAACGATAGGCGCGGGCGGATCGACGGGATCGGAACGGTACGATCATCCCGCGTACCAGCAATTGGCGAACGGGGCGAGGAAGATCGATAACGTGCTCATCCATCAGAAACTCGCCCAGGTACCGGCCCACAGCTACCGGGTCCGGACTCTCGGGCGAGCCGAGGTTGACCAGGAGCACTCCAACGTTTTTTTGCGTTTGGATATCGATCATTCCTTCTGCCCCGTTTCAAATAGTCCTGGAGTACCTCGCCGCGTCACCGTCTCCCGCGTTCAAATACGCATCGAACGTCATCGCAATATTGCGGCTAATGAGACGCCCCGTCTCGCGGATTCTGATGACTCCATCTTCTATTTCAACCAAGCCGTCGTTGACGAACTCATTCAGTCCGTTTAACGACTCCTTGAAGTACTCATCGAAATCGATACCGAACCTTTGTTCCGTCTCGCGCTTCGATACCCTGCCATTACACAGGAGCTGCATGATGATATGTCGCCGCACATGGTCATCGTCGTGCAGCCGATAACCCAGTTCGACCGGCAATTCACCGTTATCGATTCTCTTCATGTACGCCTTCTCATCCTTCACGTTCTGCGCATAAACGTTGCGAAGCTGGCTGATGGCGCTCACTCCGAACGCGTATGTTTCAGCTTCCGCGTGGGTCGTATACCCTTGAAAGTTTCGATGCAGTGAGTTCGTCTCCAGCGCGCGGGCCAACTCGTCCTCCGGCCGCGCGAAGTGGTCCATTCCGATATACTCGTACCCGGCATCGGTCAACCGGTCGACGATCATTGTCAGCATATTGAGGCGCTCCCGAGGCGTCGGCAGGGCGTGGTCCGGGATCGCTCGCTGGTGTTTCTTCAACCACGGCACATGGGCGTAGTTGAAAACGGCCAGGCGATCCGGAGAGGCTGCAATGATCGTGTCGATCGTATGCGAATACGATTCCATGGATTGGTATGGCAGCCCGTAAATAAGATCGACGTTGATCGACTGAAATCCCACCTCACGGCACTGATCGATGACGCTGAGCGTCTCCAATTCCGATTGGGCACGGTTCACCGATTCGAGAACGATCGGGTTCAGATCCTGAACACCGAGACTGATCCGGTTGAAACCGGCCTCCCGGATTGCGGGCAGATGCTCGGGTCCGAGGCCCCTCGGGTCGGCTTCGATGCTGACCTCAGCATCATCGAAATGAAACTGGGTGCGTATATACGATGACAAATCCCGTATCTGGTCTGCCGACAGGTACGTCGGCGTTCCGCCACCCCAGTGCATCTGCACGACCCGTCTGTCCGAGCCGAGCAGCCGGGCGACGGCGTAAATTTCCGCCTTCAAGTAACGGACATACCGGTCGATGCGACGACGGTTCCGTGTAATGGTTACATTGCAACCGCAGAAGTAACAGCGCGACGGGCAAAAAGGGATGTGAACGTAGATCGACAGTAGTGGCGGATTGCTTTCCCCATTGGTTCTAACAATCTCATCGTAGAATTCATCCGAACCAAACTCGCGCCCGAAATGCGGCGCGGGCGGGTAGCTTGTGTAGCGTGGTCCGGCCCGGTTGTATTTCTTCAGTACTTCGCTGTCGATCCTCATCAGAAACTTCCTTGCAGGGGTCCTACCGAGAAGTCCAGCACTTCATCACCGTCGTGGGTCCCACAACCTCATCTGCGCAGCCGAAGGCAGCGAACACCAGAGCAACCAATCCGACCTTACCTAGTTTGAATTTCATTCTACATTCTCCTTTTTTGAGATGACAACTACATGGCTCAGTTTGCGGCTTTCAAAAACTCAAGAATCTTGTCCGCCTCGTCTGACGTCAGGTTGGCCCGCGTGCGCATATGGGTCACAACAATCTCCCATTGAGCATCACTGTAGCTCGATGGGGTTCTTATATTGTGGCAGCGCCCCCAGTTCTCGCCCCACAGCTGCGCTCCAGGTTTTGCCGCAAGCTGGCGCGATGCCGTACAACCCAGAAGCGCAAACATGGCCAAAAGCGCGCCCAAACAGGTGATGCCGGCTACGTACTTAAAATAGGATTTTCTTATGATAGCCATCTGCGTTCCTCCTGCTAGAACCCTAGTGAGAATTGCCCGACGACGCGGTAATCGTTTTCGTCACCAAGCATCTCTTTTCGTGTGATGTTTTCAACGGCCATTTTGAGCACACCGGCCGGCGAGAACCAGTAGTTCAAACCGAGTGAGATGCGCTCCACGTCGACGTTCTCCTCAACCTGTGAAGGTAGATCCTGAAAATCGTAACGCGCTACGAACTCAAAGTTCTGAACAAACGCTTTTCCGATACCGGGACGAAACGCCAGCTGCCCGTAACCCGCAACGCTCGAATTATCAAACTCCAGCGGATGCACATCGGGGTTGTCGATATCGAGCCAGACAACCTGGCCACGTACGTCGAGACGACCTCTCAGGAAACTCAGATCATCGACGTAGTTGAGATCCACAACGTTGTTCCGCGATCGCACGTCTTTGAATTCGGTGCTCGCATCACCCACAGCGGCGGTTTCGAAGCCGTAGCCAATCTCCAGTGTACGCCACGGCAAGACTGCGACACGCCCTCCAAACGCTTTGTCGCCGTTGTTGTCGCTCGTGTTATTGAAGTTCGCCGTTCCGACTCCCGCCGATCCGTGGGCGTGGCCTTCGCCGGCCTCTTCTTCTACTACAATCGACGGTCCGTTGGACATGTAAGCGGCATACCCGAACCTGATCGAACCCATACTGATACCACCCCTCGCCTGGACACCGACCTGCGTACTTGCGAGGATCGGGACCCCGCTGTGCCCCCCAAGACCGAAGGGCATATCGGGAAACTTATTGATCCAGGCCGGATGCAAACGCTCCATGAAGACGTTGGTCGGGTTCAAGAACTTTCCGCCGCCGAATGTGACGTAACGGTTGGCAAGAAAAAGCAGCTGAGCGTATTCCAACGTCACCTCCGTTACTCCCTCTTCGATCGCAAACTCGAGTTCGCTTTCGAAGAAGAACTTTCTGCTCGGTTGCCACAGCAAGATAGGATTGAAGCCCATCTGAAAGCTCGAAATCTCGCCTTTCTGATCGACCGCGTTTACAAATCCGAAACCCGCAAGCATGAACTTGCTCTGATCTGTAAACGATGTGCCACTTCGGCTATCCTGTGCAAAGGCCGGTTGTGCAATAAGCAACATGGCCAAAATCGATATTGTTGCTACGAACGGTTTCATTCAGGTACCCCCTTCTCGTTGGAAGAAGCCTCCTCCGTGCAAAACGTACGGAGATAACGGACAACGAGCCATCGCTGCTCGTCCGAAAGGATCTGCCCAAATGTTGGCATTGGCGGCTTGCCCGTGGTGATTTTCCAAAACAGTTCTCCGTCTGATTGTTTGTTCATCTCTGCGGAGGTGAAATCCGGTAGAATC
>JAPUJU010000111.1 GCA_027296025.1 bacterium | reverse complement strand
CCTATTCGGGGGATCCATCGCGGGCGAACGCCAGGCACGGCCGTGACCAGCTCGAGAAACTTGCCACGATGATAGCCACCGAAGTCCTCGAGGCCATCGGACGTGGCCGTTCCCCTTCCACCTCGTAATCCCTGGTGCCCGTCGGCGCACGGGTCACTGCCAAAAGCACACGACATATAACTTGAGATGATGGCCATAACATCTTGCCGACAAGTTGGTTATACGGCAAATCGTGTTGCTCTCGTGGAGTTCGATCGCCGGTCTGGTTTCACCGCCGCTGCGCACACGGTTTGGCACAGTTCAAGCTAGATCGATCAGTGATGATCTTGCGCGGGATCGGCCTCTTGCTCGCTCCCGCGGTGCTTTTGACCGTGCGCGATGGGTCCAGGCCTGCAGCGCTCTGAACCCAACGGCGCTTACTGCCAGAAGAGGTCGGTTTTGAACGGAACGTTGATTTGTGACCAATTGGGCGATCTGTATGACAAGGGAGCCGATCTGGAAAAACTTCTGGTGAGCGCGGTGGACCTCATCCACGAAGCCAATCCGAGATTTCACTGGACGGGTATTTACGAGCTGTTTCCCGACAACGTTCTGCGTCTTGGCCCCTTCATCGGCGCACCGACAGATCACGTGTTCATTACAGTCGGAAACGGCGTGTGTGGAAGTGCCATCGCCGAGAAACGAAACAAGAACATCCCCGACGTTTCGAAGGAACCAAACTACTTGGCGTGTTCTGCGTTCACGAAGTCGGAACTGGTCATTCTGATTCGTAAGGGCGGGACGATTTTCGCGCAGATTGACATCGACAGTCACGACATCGACGCGTTCGACGTCGAGACCAGTGAAGAGGTTCAGAAGATCGCCGACTGGCTGGCCGACGCGTATCAGCAGAATCTGCAATCGAACGGTATGAAATCAGGAAGAGGGAAGTAATGGCTACCCGCAGGAAAACGGCAAAAACGGCGAAGGCGGTGAAGGCGACGAAGGCGGTGAAGGCGACGAAGGCGGCGAAGGCGGCGAAGGCGACGAAGGCTAAGATTCCGAATGCACGGAAAGTCGAAACACTTCAACGCCGAGTCGAAGAACTCGAGCGCTGGTTCAATACCCAGGACCGGCAGATTCGGTTTCTCGAACGGGAGCGTCAGAAGCTGTCTGTCCTTGTCAACCATTCGGATGCGGGCTTCCTCGTTATCGACAAGTCGCGGAGGGTCCGATGGGCAAACAACGTTTTCTGCGACTGGTATGACTGCAAGAACCTCTCACGCGGAAACGAACGCGTTCACTGCAACGAAATCATTTGTGGTGAAAAGGAGATCTGCAAAGACTGCCCCGCGGACTACGCGCTGAAAACCGGAACCGTCGTCCACCAGGAAATGGCCCTCGTTATCGCGGAGCGTTCTCGCCAGATCTACTTTACAGCGATGCCGATCAAGTCTCCCGAAGGTGAGATCGATGAGACGATGTTGATGCTGCAGGACATCACCGACCTGGAGGTACTTCGTCAGTCACAGGAAGAACTGATGGCTGCCAAGGAGTCCTCGGAGGCTGCAAACCGAGCAAAAAGTGATTTCCTCGCAAACATGAGCCACGAAGTCCGGACCCCGATGACAGGCGTGCTTGGAATGTCCGGACTCCTTCTGGACACCGAACTCACCGAAGAGCAGAGGGAGTACGCGCGGATCATTCAGAGTTCGGCGCACGCTCTACTGAATGTGATCAACGATATCCTCGACTTTTCGAAGATGGAAGCAGGCAAACTAACCATGGAGCCGCTGGCGTTCGACCTGAGTGCGGCAGTTAACCAGGTCACAGACATTGTCGTCGACAGCGCGGCGGCAAAGGGCATTGAGTTGATCGTACGATTCTCCACAGACATACCGAGACGTGTCGTGGGTGATGCCGGGCGCATCCGGCAGGTGCTCCTGAACCTCGTGAGCAACGCAGTGAAGTTCACGAGTAAAGGGTACGTTCTGGTCAGCGTCGAGAATCTTGGGAACAAGGATGATGTGGCTCGTCTGAGATTTTCGGTTCGCGATACAGGTATTGGTGTTCCGAGGGATCGCGTCGAGATGATCTTCGAGAAGTTCACCCAGGCCGACGGTTCGATCACGAACAGGTACGGCGGTACCGGGCTGGGACTTGCGATTTCCAGGCAACTCGTCGAACTGATGGGTGGAGAGATCGATGTCAAGAGCGACCTCGGACTCGGATCGACGTTCACGTTTACGATCGATTGCCCGATTGACGACTGCCTTTCCGGCCTGCCGCTGCCGAAGGCCGATCTGGAGGGCGTTCGCGTCATGATCATCCACGGGCACGATATGGTTCGCGGCGTGCTCGAGGAACAAATATCGGACTGGGGCGCGCGCGTGAGCGCTCACGCAAGGGGAGTCTCGGCGCTGGCGGATGCGAGGCAAGCTTCGGAAGACGGCGACCCGTATCAGATCATGATCGTCGGGTACGAAATCCCGGACATGCGGGTCGAGGTGCTCGCAGGCGTCATCAAGGATGACCCGAACCTCGGGACGACCTCGCTTATCATGCTGACCTCGGTCGGACAGCTGGGAGAGGCACGGCGATTCGAGGCGGCCGGTTTCGATGCGTATCTTACGAAACCGACTCAGCCGTCCGAACTGATGGAAACGCTCACGACGGTGTGGGGAATAAAGAAGGCGGGAAAGGAGGCGGGCCTTATCACGCGTTATACGCTGACCGAATCGGAACACTTGTCGGTAGCCGCGGCGACCGAAGTTGCCGTTGCGGAAGACGAGAGGAAACGAATACGCGTTCTCGTCGTTGAAGACGATGTCTGCAATCAGAAAGTCTCCAGGAATATACTGGGAATCCTCGGGTGCCATGTGGACGTCGTCACCGATGGTCGGAAAGCGCTCACCGCGCTCGAGTCCACCCGCTACGATCTTGTGCTGATGGATTGCCAGCTTCCCGAAATGAACGGATACGATGCCACGCGTGAGATCCGCAGCCGGGAGAAAGAGACCGGGACCCGGACTCCGATCGTTGCCATGACTGCCAACGCCCTGGAAGGCGATAATGAAACCTGCATCAAGGCAGGCATGGACGACTACCTCACAAAACCCCTGGAGAAAGGGATACTGGAAGAGATGCTCCAACGTCACGTCCGCTCGTGGCGCACACCGAGTGTAGTCTAACGGCTGTGAGGGGGATTACTCTGCGAACGGGGTACGTTGGCTCCACGCTCCGGTGTCAGCGTGAAAGAGCTGGATGTAAAACATCGGCATCAGAACGCGATCATCCACCCAGTCGTACACCGACAGAAAGCCTTTTCCTCCCGGTATCCGTCCGATGACCGGGGATGCCCACGTGAAAACGGGAAGTTCCACGCCCATTCCAAATCGGTTCTGCAACGTGGCGATGTTCATGCTGCTGATTTCGTATGTTACGAACACGGTAATCCAGCGCCGTGCGAGCGGGCCGATATCGTAGCCAAGTCCGAATCGTCCGTTCGGGTAGTCATGCCACAGGTTTTCAGAGAGGTTCCTCTTTCCGTTCGTATCGAACGCGTGAGTCCAGGACTGGTAGCCGAACTGCAATGAAAACCGTTGAAACTGCGGATGGCGTTCGGCAAGATCCAGCCCTCCGTCTGCCGACCACGCTCCGATGAAATTCGCGGGGATGTCGAGGGGATCGAAACGAACGCCGGGCATGAAGCCGTTCAGGATTTCCATAAACGTCATTATCCCGAATGCGCCCCACCATACACCGGCACGGCGGGCCTGGTCTTCCGAGAGTCCTGCCCACCGGTTCGCCGACGTGAAAATCAACCCGATCTGCTGTGTCGCGTACACGTGCGCGATAAGGTCGTAACCGTACGCGGATTCGAGCCGCATCACGCGAAAATCGTTCTGGATACCGTGCCTCGTGCCGGTTTTCCACGCGACGGTATACCCGCCGGCGTACATTCCATACAGGAGCGACTTTCGAACACGGAACCGGGGCCTCTCGAATTGAGCGGTCGGATAGAGTTCTTCGGGTGTTCTGGAGGCCAGGAAGTTCTCCGACGGGGCTTGTTTTGGCTCACCGAGCGAAACGTCCGGAGGTATTGGCGCCTCGGCTTTCTGGAGGGACTCCGCGGCGCGTGGGGCAGGGACGATCCACAGGGTCAGTGCAGCAACGATGACAGCGAGGCCCGCAGTCAAAGCGGACGGAATTGAAATTCTGTGGGGAACGACGCGCAACGGGGCACCTCTCCAGCGAACCAGGACGACCACGTACAGGGCCAGCATTTACTGTACCACCGCCGGTTCGCCCGTGGCCACGCGAATCAATGCTTTGACGAATCTCCGCGGATTCTCTACTATAGGGTTCGATAATTTCTACCCCGCTGATTGCGAATGGAATGACAGGAGGATCCCGTGTTTCTTAGTCGAGTTCTCCCTGCCGTCGGTGTTCTCGTGTTGATCGCCGGCTGTACGGGACAAAAACAGGAAATGGAGCGTATCGCGAACGCGCCCATGCGCGTGGATTATCTGCTGGACGAAGACGCGGAGTTCACGGGCTACACAACATGGTTGATGCTGCCGACGCCCACGGGTGGAGGTGGGCTGGCGGATCCGCGAATAAAGACCGCTGAGTTCAAGCAGGATCTTAACGACGCCGTGCAGGCCGAGATGTTCTCGCGCGGCTATCAGCGCATCGAAACGGGTATGCCGGATCTTGCTGTTAATTTCATGCTGGCCGTTGATCCGATAGACCCGAAGGCCATCGGGAGCCAGTTTCCGGATTACCAGATGGATCTCACCGAATCGGAAGCGGCCAAGACGAAGGTCTGGGAGCGGGGGACGCTGGTCCTGTTTTTCTTCGATACGAAAACGCAGCAGATGATTTTTCGGTCGGCGGTGCAGACCGAGGTGAATCTCGATCTCGATAGGCCACGCGCCGACACGCAGAAGCGGATCAGCAAAGCCGTCAAACTGATGATGGAGTCTTTTCCCGCAAGACGCCGCTAGGGTCCGTTTCTGCGTCAGGAGAGACCTCGTTCAGATCCACGACACCGCCGTGAAACGTTATCTCACTTCGAGCGCCGCAGTGATTCCGTATGCCGCTGTGGCGCTCGGTCTTTATGTTCTGGAGAACGCGTGGGCCGCGATTCTTCTCTACCACGCCGGAATCACGATCGTCCTGGCCGGTCGGCGCGGCGAACTTGGGGGTGTGCTTTTTCGCGGCTGGGATCTGAGAATCGCGACGACTGGTGCTGTGGTTGGTGCGCTTGCCGGCACGCTGATTTTCCTGCTGTGGGATCTGATTCACATCGAGGGTCTCTCACTCGGCGTCACGCTGGAGCACTACGGTCTCCATGGCGTGAGGTGGGTTGCTTTCGTGCTGTACTTTATAGTCGTTCATCCCCTGATGGAAGAGGCGTTCTGGAGGTATCACTTGATGCGAACTCCGAAAAGACCGCACTGGCTGGATGCCGCATTCGCGGGATACCACGTTCCCGTTCTTCTATTGTTCATAACACCGGCGTGGACGGTGCTGTCATTTGTCCTGCTCGCTGGAGTGGCATGGGTGTGGCGAGTTCTATCAGATCGCTCGGGTGGGTTGGCCATTCCGGTGTTTATGCACGCAGCGGCTGATTTGAGTATCATGTGCGCGGTGTGGGTAATCGCCGCCCGCACGTCGGGGGGGTAGACATACCCCCGCCTGGCAGCCACGAGACAAGCGGCCGGGGTGTTCCGGCGCTGAGATTGACTTCGGGGCCCGCTGAACGTACCATGAGCCGATCAGCCGGTGTGTGCCCACCCACGGTTCAAGTCCCTCGTCCTGGAGGTTGTTTCAGTGAAGAAGGTCGGCGCTTTTCGAGTTCATGTGGCGCTATCGGTGCTGTTATTGCTCGTTATCAGTTCCTGCGCCAGGGACTACGTAACCGGTAAGCGGACGTTCTCGCGCTATAGTGAGGCGGCCGAAATCAAGATGGGAGTGGAAGCCGACCCGCAGATCGTGGCGGAGTACGGAGTGTACGATGATGAGTCCCTGAACGCGTACATCGACGGAATCGGGCAGAAAATCGCAAAGGTATCTCACCGTTCGGACCTTTCGTACACATTCCGTGTTGTCGACAGCCCGGTTATCAATGCGTTCGCCGTCCCGGGAGGATACGTTTATTTTACCCGCGGCATCCTCGCTCACTTCAATTCTGAAGATGAACTGGCCGGTGTCATGGGTCACGAGATCGGGCACATCGTGGCGCGACACAGCATCGAGCAGATGTCCAAAGCCAAGCTCGTGGAGGGAGGTCTGCAAATCGG
>JAPUJU010000110.1 GCA_027296025.1 bacterium | reverse complement strand
GATGCCGAGAGCATGTCCGCAAGAACGCCGATCGGGGCGGGCGAAGACGTAATATATGCCAGAAAGCGCGGATGCCCGTTCAGGAGCGAATGATCGAACAAGAGCGGGGCGACCTCGCGCATGAGTTCGTCGGGGGCGGTTCCCTCGTTCGGGATCGACCCCTTGGGCAGCAGCGCGCGGATCTGGCTCGGCGCTTCGTCGTAGTTCACGGGTCGTTTCGGGATCGACGCCATGAATTCGGCGATATCGTCGACGAGGCGGTGCCCCAGCTCACGGAAAACATCCGGTGTCATTTCCATTGGGGCGTTGCGGTCGCGAAGAGCTTCCTCACGCGATCTCATCAGGATCTCCGACGGGTTGTGTATCTCATGATGGGTCTTGTTTTCGATCTCCGGGCGACCTCTTTGAAACCGGCGCGTTTGAACGCCGACGGGACCCCGGTCCATATGAACGGGTCCGGCGTTTTCGCCATGGTCGATACGACGGGATAACCCTCGACGATTCTTGCCCCACGCCGGCCCGCGAAATCGGCGGCAGCGCGAATCAGTCTCGCTGAAACCCCCTTGCGGCGGTAGTCACGCCGTATGAACAGACACGAGATCGACCAGACGGCCCGGTCGTCGACCGGTTTCAACACGCGTGAACGTTCCAGCATTGAGTACTCGCTGCGGGGAGCAATCGAGCACCACGCAATCGGATCGCGACGGAAGTACGCGAGAATACCGGGCCGCTTTCCCGATTTGACCATTCGCCGCAGCGCGCTTTTGTTCTTTTTTCCTTTGCCGGCCACCCAATCCTTCGTCCGCATTCTCCACGCCATGCACCAGCATCCGCCGCACCCGCCCCGTTCGCCGAACAGTGTTTCAAGATCGTTCCAGCGGCTCGCCGATACGGATCGGAAAACGAGTTTCGACAGGGCAAACCGCTCGGTCATCTGGCCTGCGGGCCTCCCGCGGACACCTTCCCCGATGCTTCTTCGTGCGGACCGGCGGTCCCCAGGTTTTCATCGAAGAACCGTGTCAAACGCCGGTAGAGGTGGACGCGCGAGTTCTGGCCGGTGATCCCGTGGAATTTGCGGGGGTAGAGCATGAATTCGAAATCCTTGCCCGCGCGAATGAGTTCCCTCGCGAGCACGATTGAGTTTGCGACGTGAACGTTGTTGTCCGCGATACCGTGCATCAGAAGAAACGGCGCCTGCAAGCCGTCCACGAATTTGATCGGTGACGACGCGTCGTACCCGTCCTTGTTTGCATCGGGGTGCTTCATGTAACGCTCGGTATACACCGTATCATAAAACCGCCAGTCGGAGACGGGCGATACCGAAGCGCCGCATCGGTAGACACCCGGACTCTTGAACATCGCCATGCACGTCATGTATCCACCATAGCTCCATCCCCAGATGCCGATGCGCGACGGGTCGACGTACGCGAGCGACTTCAGATAGGCGACACCGGCGATCTGATCGTCGAGCTCCACGTGCCCCATGCGTTTGTGTATCGGGTCCTCCCACTCGGTGCCCCGGCCGAAGGAGCCGCGGTTGTCCATGCTGAAAATAATATAGCCGCGCGTCGCCATGTAGGCGTGCCACAGGTAGCGCGTGCCACCCCATCGATTGCGCACCACCTGAACGTGGGGGCCGCCATACGTGTAGACGAGCACCGGATACTTTTTGGATCCATCGAAGTTCGGCGGTTTGATCATCGAGCACTGAAACTCGAGCCCGCCTTTCGAAGTGAATCGGAAGAACTCGGGTGTCGGCAGGCTGTAGGCCGCGAGTTCGTCGTGTCTGCCATCATCGATCGTGAAAGCCTTGCTGCCCTCGGACTTGTGAACCGTGATGCGCCGTGGCGTATCGATGTCCGAGAACCTATCGATGTAGTAACGCGTGTCCGGCGAAAATGTGGCCCGGTGCGTGCCGGCGCCTTTCGAAAGTTGCCGAATCTGGCGTCCCTTCTCATCGACCCGGTAAATGTGCCGCTCCAGGATCGACGTTTTCATACCGGTAAAGTACACGTGGCCGCGGCGCTCATCGACGGCATCCAGGGAGGTCACCATCCATTCGCCGCTCGTCAGCTGCTGCTTCATCGAACCGTCGTTGTCGTAAAGGTAAAGGTGTGAGAAGCCGTCGCGCTCTGAGTTCCAGATGAACCGATTTTTGCTCTCGTAGTAATGCCGCATATAGGTGATGTTGATCCAACTCGGGCGGGTTTCATGAATTACTTCACGGAGTTCTCCCGTGGCCGCATCGGCAAACAAAACCTTCAGGTCATTCTGGTCGCGATTTGTTTTTTCAATTGCAAGATGCTTGCTATCTCCCAACCAGTAGAGCCGGGCGATGTACGAATCGTCTTCCGTATCGATATCCATCCACCTGGACTCGCGCCTTTCCACGTCGTAAACGCCCACACGCACGATCGGATTCGGGGAGCCGGCTTTCGGATAGTGCTGCATCTTCATCTTGTTGTAGGCGGGTATGAAGTTCACCAGCGGAAATTCTTTCACGGGGCTCTCGTCAATTTGCAGATAGGCGATGGCGGAGGCGTCCGGTGACCACCAGTGTGCCCTGACATCTCCCCTCGTGAATAACTCTTCCATGTACACCCAGTCGAGGATGCCGTTGAGAAGACTGTCGGAACCGGTTGTCGTCAATTGGATCTCATCTCCGGTGGCCGCGTCGATCATCCACATGTCATTGTCGCGGTTGAATGAAATCCATTTCCCGTCGGGCGAGAACTCGACGTTGACCTCGTCGTCTTTGGTCGTGGTATGCCGGGTTACCTCTCCCGACTCTGAATCCAGCGTGAAGATGTCGCCCTGGAACGTGAAAGCAATCTTCGAAGCATCCGCATTCCATTCGTAGCCGCCGATCGAGAAGACGTCGTCGTCTTTCTTCTGCAGGTCGTCGGGCACCGGGATGTCATCGATCCGGCAGACCGTTCGGCGCTTTCCAGACGGGACCGACGCGATGATGAAAACGTTCACCGTGTCATCGACCGAGCTCTCCTCGATCATGAACGAAACGCCCTTGCTGTCCGGGAGCCAACGAATGCCTGTCGGGGCCGTTCCGGTGAGCGGCGGGTCGGCGTAGATCCGCTCGATCGTCAGCATTTTTGGATTCGAAGGCCCAGGCGACGGCGTTTCAGCCTGCGCCCCACCGGCCGGGCCGACGAGAGGGCCCGCCATCAAGGCGCTGATCACGAGGGCACGCCGGGCCCGATACATGAGCGATTTCATCGAGAACGTTCCTCCCGGTGGATTTGTTGGATATCGAGGAAAATCTGAGGTGCCGAGTGTACCATACGCCGATTCGCTGCCACGCACGGCCGGGCTCCGGTCCTCCGTCTTGCCTGCGCGCCCACCGGCGAGCAGCGGATTTTCGCTTGAAAAAGGTTCGAAAAACGGTCACAATGGGGTGATTGAGATGGGTCCCCCGGTGTCGCGGAGCAGTCCCCGCACCTTGTTTATGCCCACATTAATAAGCGACTTATTGGCCTCGAACCTGGATCTATCCGCCTGACACGAAGAGCTGCCCGGAAGAACGCCCCGTAGAAACGTACTTCTGTACGATTTAGGGGAACTGAGGGAAGCCATTTTCCGTATAGACGTATGTTCCATTTCATACCAACCAACATTTCAGGAGGTGTCGTAGGTATGCGCAAGCTATCGGTATTGGTCGGCATGATGCTGGCCCTGGCGTTCGTCACCGGTCTCGCCACTGCCGCGCCAGCCCCGGATACCGTCGATGACGCGACGGCTGTCGACAGCTGGGGAGACGAGGAAAAGAAGGCCCGGAAGGACCACTCTTACCGGCCGGGCTCAAGAGACAAAGCATCCAAACCCTCGAAAGACAAGGACAAGGATAAGGATAAGTATAAGCCCTGGAAAGAGGTTACGAAAGACGCCGAAAAGCATGAGGGCCTCTTCGACCTGTACACGAAGCGCGAAGACGTCATGTTCGTGATCAAGGAAAACCAGCTCGATAAGCCGTACGTGGTCTTTATGAGCTTGTCGAAGGGTATCGGCGCCCGCTTTGTCATCGGCGGCCTTCCGATCGCGCCGTCGATCATGTTCGATTTTCACCGCGTCGAGGATCACGTTCAGATGCGAATGCTGAACACGCGCTTTCGCGCTACGGACGACGAGGCGCTCGAGAACTCGATCGATCTTTCCTTCGGCAACTCGATTCTCTTCAACCTGAAGATCGCGAGCGAGAAGGACAGCCTCCTGCTCGTCAAGATGAACCCCGTGTTTGTGTCCGACATCGGTGATATGGCGTTCTGGCTGCAGATCGTGTTAAAGAAGCCCGTCCAGATGGACAAGAAAAAGGGTTATTTCAAGCGCGTCAAAACCTTCCCCGAGAATGTGGAAATCGAGGTGATGCTTACGTACTCACCCGGCGACCGCCGTGGACTTCACCTTCCGCAGGTTCCGGACTCTCGCTACATCACGCTCGGCGTCCATTACAGCATTCACAAACTTCCGGAAGAACCCATGAAGCCGCGCTACATGGATGACCGCGTTGGTTATTTTGGAACACCGCATAAAGACTTCTCACGCGATTCGAACGACAACTTTTTCGTGCACTACATCAACCGCTGGCGACTCGAGAAAGAGGATCCGAGTGCCGAGCTGTCGAAGCCGAAAGAGCCCATCGTTTTCTATATCGATCCGACAATTCCTAAGAAGTACAGAAAGTGGGTAAGAGAAGGCATCGAACTCTGGCAGAAGGCTTTTGAGGCAGCAGGCTTCAGGGAAGCCATTGTTGCCGGTGATCCGGATGATGTTGAGGACTTCGACGCTGAAGACGCCCGCTACCATACGATCCGATGGATCGTTTCCGACGAGCCGTCCTTCGGCGCAATCGGGCCGTCACGCGTCGACCCGCGCACCGGTGAGATCATCGACGCCGACATTCTGATGGAACAGAACATGATCGCGAGCTTCCGTCGTGCCTATCGGCGTTACGCAGGTCCGGAAGCGTTCTTCCAGAATGACCCGATGCTCAACTGGCAGAAGAGCCCGGAGGACAACAAGGAATGGTATGACCTGCAGCAGCTTCTCATGAACCGTTTCGGTACCTGTGGCATCGGCCACGGCTTCTCCGCGAACTTCCAGTTCATGTCGCTGGCCGTCCTGATGGACGGCGGCACCGAGGGCCATACCGGGATGAAGGTTCCCGACGAGTATGTCGGTGAAGCGATCCGGTTCGTAACTGCCCACGAAGTCGGTCATACGATCGGTCTTCGCCACAACTTCAAAAGCAGTATTTCCACTCCGTACGAAAAGCTGAACGACAGGTACACAATCAGCGAGATCGGTTTGACCGGTTCCGTGATGGACTACCCGTCGCCGAACATCTCACGCGATCGCGGCGATCAGGGATACTACTATACGCCGTCGGTTGGAACGTACGACCAGTGGGCGGTCACCTACGGTTACACGGAGTTCCGGGGTGACAAGAGCGCGGAGGGCGAGCGCAAAGAGCTCCTGGAGATTGCCTCCGAGGCGAATCTCAAGAAACACGCCTACGGAACAGATGAAGACACGTATCCGGCCGGTGCGATGGATCCCAACAGCAACATCTGGGACCTTGGCGATAAGCCGCTCAAGTGGGCCGAGGACCGAATCGGTGTCTGTCAGGACATCCTTTCGGATCACGACCTCACGGCGCGTGTCGTCAGCGAAGGTGACAACTATGTCTCTCTGCGTGCCGCGGTCGAGACGATTCTCATCCAGGAGTACCTGGCGCTGACGAAGACGGTTAAATATGTGGGCGGATCCTATACTGCCCGCCCGCACAAGGGTGACAACTCCGATCAGAAACCGATCATGTCGGTGCCGGCGGTTGAGTCGCGCGAGGCCGTCGACTTCCTGACGCAGCACGCTTTCTCGG
>JAPUJU010000011.1 GCA_027296025.1 bacterium | reverse complement strand
TCACTCCAGAATCGGACATTGTCCGAGGTCATGAAGTGGAGGCTCTCGCCGTCGTGGCGCGAGAGCATGGCGAATCTCCCCCCGATGCGTCGAGGGAACAGTGCCATCCCCTTGTTCTGAACGACGGCGCCATTCAGCGTCCGAACTTGAAAGTGCGAGAAGTCGGGAGTCTCGAGGAGTTGGGGAAGAATATCGTGTCCATCGTAGGCCGTATATGTTGCGTAGTAGGTCACCGAGCCGTCGTCCTCGACGAATTGGACGAAGCGTGCATCCTCCATGCCCCGGCTTTCGTTCGGGCTGTCCGGGAAGATCACGCGCTCTGAGATCGATGACTCGGGTTGGAAGGTGACGTCGTAGTTGGATGTCGCCAACCAATGGATCACTTCGAGGGTCTCGCGCCGCATCAGCGTGGGATTGTTCCGGGTTCGCGACGAGGCGCAGGCCGCGTCCAGCTCTTCCGTGCTGAATCGGTCTGAGAGGCGAGAGAGGATCCATTGGGAGATCTCATTGTCAATGCCGACCTCCCGTAGCTTCGCCTCGAAGAGATCCTTGTGAAACGAAGGGTTGGCCATGCGTGTTCCCGTGAATCTGAAGGGACTCGTAAAGTCGAAGACGATCCCGCCGTCCGGTTCGATCACACCCGAGCGAAATCCGATGGACGAGATATGCCCCTCTCCGACCGCCCGCACGCTCATAATGAAGCGGAGCGCTCCCGGCGGCAGGCCGGACTGATCCGGCGCCGGGACGATCGAAGGATTGAACAGTGCCGCACCCTCAATTGAGTATTCGTGAGTAAAGTAGGCGCCAATCAGCAGGCGCCGTTCGCGCGACCACGACTTGTCGCGATCAATGTGGTGCGACACGATACGATAATGGTCGTCGAGCACCCTCTCGAAGTCGCGGTGCCGAGGGGAGAACTCGCGCAGAAGTCCCTCCAGCATCGCCGCAACGTCCTCCTCCGGAATCGCGAGAACCCGGTCGAGGATGGCTTTGACGCGAGACGACGAACCGTCGGCCCCGCCACTCGGATGGAAGGGCTTGGTGATGACTCGCTTCGGGTCGGGAAGAAGCCGCTGGGGTGTCCTCGTCAGGCGCAGGGGTTCTTTCCTTGTTGGCATGTTATTCGGTTGCGTACTCGCTCCCTGACGCAGAATGAAATCATAACGGCGCGCGTGAATGATGAAGGCAGAGATCTATGAGTAGGTCCTGATTTGTGGTGCCGACGCACATGACGGTGTCGGCGCCACCCCAGTAAATTTTGATAGTTCCGTCATCTTCGGCAACGGCGCCACAACAAAATACGACGTTGGGAACGTACCCAGTTATTTCCCATGGGTCTTGCGGTGACAAAATCCATTCGTCGGCAACGCCGAGAACGTGGCCCGGATCCGCAAGATCGTGCAAGCTCACCCCGAGCCGATAGACGCCGCCACTCATGGTCTCGAAGACACCGTGATAAATGTTGAGCCAGCCGGCAGGGGTCTCAAGAGGCGGGGCGCCGGGACCAATTTTCATTTGGTCCCAGTGGTAAGCCTCCGGCTTGATGATGAGCTCGGATCCGCCCCAGTGGATCAGATCAGGCGACCATGAAATCCAGATCGACCAGGGCGAGATATGTGAATGCGGACGGTCGAGCCTCGCGTAGCGTCCATCGAAGCGGGTCGGGAACAGCACGACGTTACGCATGTCCGCCGCGCTGATCAGCGCGATCCGTTCCACCTGTTGGAAATCCGCGGTCCGGGCAAGGCCGATACGCACGCCGTGGCGCGAGTAAGCGCTATACGTGATCAGATACTGGTCGTCAATCTGACTGATCCGCGGGTCTTCGACGCCATACTCTTCGTATTCCGCGAAGACGGCCTCATCGCTTGGTGTCAAAAACGGCTGAGGGCTCACCTCGAAAGAAAAACCATCATAACTTTCCGCCTTTCCGATAATCGAACGTCCGTTACGAAGATGTGCGCGAAACAACATGACATACCGCTCCGAATGCTTCGTGACACCTGCGTTATGGACCGTTTCGACTGGATAAGGGACGTCGTCCTTGGTTAAGATCGGATTTCCCACATAGCGTTCGATGATCGCCACTATCCGTCTCCTGCTTCTAGGTTCTTATCCGCATCGGCGCGGCCATAATCATCGGCAAGGCGCACGATATCGTCCTCACCAAAGTAATCACCGGTCTGTGTTTCGACTATGATTAGCGGGTCGCGCCCCGGGTTCATGACCCGGTGAGCCGTACCTATCGGGATATCCACGGAGTCACCCCGGTGCAGCGTGGTCTCCGATTCACCGACCGTCACCAGTGCCTCGCCGGCGACCACTGTCCAATGTTCTGCGCACCGCTCGTGTCGTTGAAGGCTCAACCGCATGCCCGGTGAAATGACGAGTTCTTTGACCTTGTGCTTGTCGCGTTCGAGCAGGTTCGTGTAGTGGCCCCACGGTCGATAGTTCTCTCGGGCAGCCAGGATCTCGTGGTAGACCCGCAGATAATCGTCCGCCATACGCGCGCTGGTGAAGTGCCGCTCGACGTGGGCACGGCATGCTTGGCGTTCGATGTCCGCGATACGTGCAACTGCGTCGCCTGCGGCACGAAGGTCACCAACAATAAAGCCGGTCCTACCGTCTTCGATGACCTCTGGAACCGAGCCGCGTGCGAACGCGATCACCGGGGTCCCACAGGCCATGGCCTCAACCATGGTCAAGCCGAATGGCTCGGCAAAGTTGATCAGATGCAGTAGCGCGGTGGCATGACCGAGGATTTCGCTACGGCGCTCTCCACCGACGGACCCGAGATAGGCAACCTTGTCGCCGTCGATCTGTGGCTTGATCTGTGCATCGAAATACGTTTGATCCTGGATTATGCCCGCGATCACGAGCTTCTTCCCAGCGTATTTGGCGACCTCGATCGCTTCACGGGTACCCTTTTCCGGGTGGATCCGGCCGTAATACAACAAGTAATTCTGTGGGATATCGTTGAACGAAAATTCCGATAGATCGATGCCGTGATGAATGGTGGCGATGTAGTCCAGGCCCGGATGCCTGTCAGTATCGCTGATCGCGACGTAATGACAGCGCCCGTCATACTTCTTGTAGACGGGAACGATCTGCGGGGATGAAAATCCGTGAATGGTTGTCAATATCGGCGTATCGACGAGGCCGGAGTAGGAGAGCGGTAGGAAGTCAAAGTGATTATGAATCAGGTCAAATTCACGCGCCCGGTCGAAGACTTCCGAAATATGCAGACATTCCCATACTTTCGGATCTAGTTGCGAATCTTCCGAATAACCGGTCTGTGAGACCCACGCTAAATTCGCGCTCGTCAGTGAATCGCCCGTGGCGAACAAGGTCACCGCTACACCGCGCGCGACCAGTTCTTCCGTGAGCACACTGACGACTTTTTCCCAGGGTCCGTAATGCCGAGGCGGTGTGCGCCACGAAATTGGACTTAGCATCGCTACGCGCATGTCTTTTAGCTCACGCTAGCTGCTGTTGCTGATATCGACCGGCTCGCTTGCCGGGACCTTGCAGCGGCACCAGACTGGGTTGACGCAACCGCATATCCAGTGCCGATCCATGTGGACGACAAGGGCATCGAAATCGGTGATCGCGACCCAAACGGAGGTGTCGGCGGCGCCGTACGCCGGAACAATTGGTGCTTGCGGGTTTCCATTTATCTTTTGATCACCACGGCGTCGCGGTTAAAAAATGTCGGGGATCTGCCGCTATCGTTAGTGGATACGTGATTGCCATCACGTTTTGGATATGTTTAATGTCACAAACTGTTGCATCGACGTTCAACAATGACCCGTGCCTTCTACTATCGCAGACATGTCGTCAGTCAACTTACGTCGAGTAAGCGAGGAACCCATCGTTGCACCGAACGCGGTTCCCGGTTACAGCGCAATCTTCAACGCCGGGGTCATTCACCATGACGGGAACCTCCATCTGTTCGCGCGAGGTGTCCGCGACGGTTACCGGCGCAATGGCGATACGGGGCCTCGCTACATTGATTACATTTCCGATGTCCTGGTGTTTACCTCGACCGACGGGCTCAATTACGAATTCCAGCAGGTATTGGCTCGAGGTTCGTCCGACACAGTGTTCTCTTACGAAGATCCTCGGGTCCAGCGAGTTCATAGCGACGGTAAAGAACACATTGTTATGACCTATACGCATTTCCCCGATCCGCGCTACGGCAGGCCTTGGCAGATTGGGCTCGATCGCCTCGTTTATGAAGTTGACCGGTTCGTCCTCCACATCGACTCCGGTCACATCGTCGGCCCTCCCGGGCACGAAAACAAGAATGCTGTCGTATTCAATCTTAGCGACGGCCGCGTGGCATTGATCCACCGTCTACATCCCGACATGCAGCTTGCCGTTTTCGACTCGCTCGATGCCTTGCTGCAGGGCGATGAGGCCTACTGGCGATTGCATCTGGAGGGGCTCGGTCATCACACCATATTGCGCCCGTCACCCGGGGCACTGGGCATCGGTGCCGGCGCGCCGCCGCTGCACACCGAACACGGCCTTTTGCTGTTCTTCCACGAACGCAATGCTGATGGGGGCTACACAATGAATGTTGCGCTGCTCGATCATGACACGGGGCGCATTGCCGGAAAACTCCCTGATCCGATATTAGTACCCGAGTTGCCTTGGGAGCGGTGGGGTGATGTCGATGACGTGGTCTTTGTCGGCGGCGCCCACCGTTTTAGTGACGGTACTATCTATCTGACCTATGGGGCGGCCGACCGCGCG
>JAPUJU010000109.1 GCA_027296025.1 bacterium | reverse complement strand
GATGCCGTCGTACATTCGTCCGAGAACCCGGGCTGTGTCTTTCATCGATTCCTTATGGCCGATCTGCGATCCGGACGGGCCAAGGTAGGTGACGTGCGCTCCCTGATCGTAAGCAGCGACTTCGAAGGCGCAGCGCGTTCGCGTGGACGCTTTTTCAAAAATCAACGCAATGTTTTTGCCAGTGAGGCGCGGTTCTTCCCGTCCTTCGGCTTTTGCCTCTTTGAGCTCCTTCGAAAACTGAAGCAGGTATCGAATCTCGTCCGGACTGTAGTCCAGCAAAGTGAGAAAACACCGGTTGCGAAGATCAACAGACATCGAACATGCTCCACTTTCAGATTGTGTGTGCAGGGGACGCGGTGCCAGACCGGTCCATTATGCCACAGAATCTCCGGTGTTCAACCCTCACTATCGCATCTGCATCTGGATTCGTCGCATCATCTCGACGGGGTCGGGATCGGACGGCGCGAGCGCCGAGAGGCGTTGCGCGTAGAGCAGCGCCTTGTCCCAGCTCTCGTCCTGCATGTAGAACACGGCCAGGGCGTAGAGCACCCCGACATCATCTGGCGCGGCGCGGTGGGCTGCGAGGAGCGCTTGTTCCGCCTCTTCCAGCCGTCCCGCGCTCTGCAGTGCCAGCCCATAGTTGTAGCTCACGCGTGACCGGTCGGTCAGCATCTGCGTGGCCTTGCCGAGGTGAACGATGGATTCATCGAGCCGACCCATTTCCGCAAGAAGCAGACCGAGTGAATAGTGGGCTTCACCGTTTTCTGGTTCGCGTTCGGTGAGTGTGCGCAGCACACGCTCGGCGTCGTCGTTTTGCCCGAGGCGGTTGTACAGGTTGGCGAGGTTAAAACGCACGGGATCAAAATTCGGATCGACACGCAGCGCCATTTCATAGGCCTCCTGTGCGGCACGCGTGTTATTCCTGTTCTCGTGATAGACCCCGAGATTCAGGTGGGCATCAGGCCAGTCTGCCCGCGCTTTCTCACTCGCGACAAACTGGGCGAGAGCGGCGCGACGAGCCCGCAGATCCGTCTGCTCGAGAAGATCGTCCGGCAGGTTCTCGAGACCTCTCGCCGCGCGGATGCGGACCGCGCGGACAGGATCGGAGAGCAGAGGCGCCAGTAACCTCACACGCGCATTCACAGACTCGGTATCATTCGTGGGAAGACCCGCGACCCCATCGGCGGAAGTGGCCCGAACGAGCGGGCTCTCGTCTCGCAGGACCGATCCCCAGAAGTCCACATCCGGCGGTGGATACCTTCCCAGGAGTTGGACCGCCGTGGCCCGGACGATGGCCGGGCTTTCCACGTCAAGGGACAGTTCTCTGAGCGCCTCGAGCGCACTGGCGTCGCCCATTCGCCCGGCCGCCAGGGTTTCGCCGTAGTGCACGATGCGCACCGACTCTGATCTCTGAAACCATTCGGCGATCGCGTTCGCGGCCCACGTGCTTGTTTCCTTCACGTGACACCCGTTGCAGGCGTTCGGAGTGCCTAGCTTTGCCGAAAGATCCGGCCGCGGAACGCGAAAGCTGTGATCGTGCCGGGGATCGACAACCATATACGTCCGCAAGGACATGTGACAACTCACGCACAGCGCTCCCTCCGAGCCCTCGCCGTGATGGTGGTGCTCCGGTGAGTCGTACCGTCCGAGGGGCATGTCGGGAAATCTGGCATTTCGTCGTTGCTGATGACACTGCACGCATAGACCGTTTCCTTCAACTTTGAGTGAGAGGCTGTGCGGGTTGTGACAATCCGTGCAACGAACTCCCTGCCGATACATCTTGCTCTGAAGGAACGACCCGTACACGTACACCTCGTCCTGAATCTGGCCGTCCGGAAAGTAGAGGTCCTGCCGAAGAAGCGACGGCACGTAGTGATCCATGAAGTCGTCCCCGTGGCGGTACCCGTCCGTGATGGAATGCCGGCGTGCATGGCATGGCGCGCACACCTCGATTTCGTACGAGGCCTCTTCCTTCATATCGACCAGAAATCCGAGATTGTCCACTTGTTTCATCTTCCCGCCCTTCTGCGCCCACTCGACGTGGTGTGATCCCGGTCCGTGGCACGCCTCGCAACTGACGTTGATCTCCGACCATGTTGTCTCGTACGACACGGGCGGGTCGAGGGCGGAGAACACGCTGTCTGCCGGGTGCACTCGGAGATTCTTTTTCAAGTTGGTGGAGTGGCATTCCGCGCAGCGGGAGTTCCAGTTGTAGGCGGGCGCTGTCCAGTGGAATGGATGGCCCTGGAGAACTGTCTCTTCCGGATGGAGATCGAACCAGCGCTTTTTGTCTACGTCCCAGGCAATCGTCAGTGCCTGGAAGCGTCCCCGGCCTGTATCAACCAGGTACTGCTGAAGTGGATCTCCGCCGAACGTGTACCGGATCTCGTACTCATCGCGCGTTCCATTGGATCCCGGTGTCTCGATGTAGTAGCGATCGTCGCGACGATAAAACTTCGTTACGCCGTCGTCACCAGCGAACTCCGCGTTGTCGAAGTCACCGAGAACGGTTCCGGCGTCTGCCACGCGCATCGCGAGATCGTGGTGGGAACCGAGCCACTGCTCGGTCTCTCGCGCGTGACAATCCGCACACACCGCCCCGGATACGAACTCCGGGTACTCGTCGGCAACCAAGCGTGCAGCATCTCGTGTATCGGCGCCGCGACGACCGAGTACAAAAAAAACCCCCGCGGCGACGAAGGCGATCATTGCTGCACCGAGGACAATTTTTTGTCGCATGTTCATCCCGCCAGACGTCCTTCGCGGTGTCCGGGCCCAGGTCGATTTCCCCAAAACGCCACGCGGCCCGGCTCTCACCGGACCGCGCTCTTGCCAGAAACAACAATCGGCATGTTTAGTGCTACTCGATCATCGGAAGTTCTGCCGCCAGTTGCAGCCTGACGAGCAGGCCAATCTGATTGTGCAGCTGCATGAACTTGGCAGCCTGCTTTCCACCGATGGCCTGCCTGAATGTCCGGTAGTAGTCCTTCTCGAGAAACGCCTGTTTCAGCGCCAGCTCGAGCCAGCTCTTCATCAACTTTGCCGCCTGATCATCCGAGATCTGCCAGTACATTTTCGCATAATCCTGGAGAATCACGAGGCGCCGATCGTTCATCCCGCGGAATTCCTTCTCGAACTTGCGGTACACCGGCCAGAATTTCCCGGCTTCTTCGTCGGTAAAATCCATAACTTCCGTAACGATCGCAATGCGCTCCGCACGGACGTCGGAACGTAGCATTTCCATATACGCCTTTATCGTCGCGTCATTCTGGGCAGATGCCGTCGTGCCAATTGCCAGAAGCGCAACAGCCATACATATCCGTTTCACTTTACTCTCCCTTCGGTGGTCTGTAGGATTTTATCCGGCCGGACGCGACCGGACTTGCCCGAGGACTATAGCATTGAAAACACGGGAAAACTAACATTTTTCCCCTCTCAGCGTGAGCTTCAATGTGACGTGGAACGCCGGCGATCCGGAGTGCTAGAACAACCGTCCGAAACTGACACCGACGGTTGACGCAAAGTCGCCGTCCCGGACGTAGAACACCGCAGTCGGAGAGATGGTGTACGTGTTGACGAAGAAGTCCCACAGAATACCGAACTGAAAGACGAATGTGGATTCCCCGTCGTTCGACACCCAGGCGGGCGCCGCCAGCAGACGGATCATGTTGACGGAATAGTAGTAGAGCGGAATGGCTACCGTCACGACCTCTAAATCCCCGCCGGTACCCAGAATCGTGGCGGCAATTCCGAACGGGTTGTTGAGCCGGTACTCGTAGGACGCGCCAACAGTACCACCCGCTACCCCGGCGAAGTTCGTGCCACCCCCGAAAATCTCCAGGCGGCTGCGGCGGCCTCCACGCGGATCGTCCGAAATATAGAGGTCCTTGAGAACCTCGTCTTCGAGGAGGGGCTCGGTCGTGGTGGCATCGTCCCGGTCGTCCGCTACGGACAGTGATGGAACGGCAACGAACAGAAATACCGCAACGAGGGCCGGAACAAGTTTGTGCATGGATAATCTCCTCTGACGTTCGAACTCGGTGCCATTCACCCACTACTACGCACGTGTCCATGGCCGGGTTTCACGAATCTCGAACAGATGCTGCGTGACCTGGAAATCAGAAGTCCCAGGCGAATCCGGCGTTCAGCCCCCAGTACGCGTATCCTCTCTCCTGCCCCGCAATGCCTTCTCCGGACTCGTTCACCCAGTTGTATTTGACGTTCACGATCCCCTGAGAGTTCCTCATCGGAAACTGGAAGCCGACCTCGGGAGCCGCCCCGAAGTGCCAGTTCGATGCCTCGAGCCGGTTGACACCGAGATCGAAGTTCTGGATCACGTAGTAGGTGCCGACACCACCCCCCACGTATATCTTCGGGTCTCTCCACGCCGTACTGAAGTAGTAGTAGCCTGTGATCAGCATCGGAAACGTGTTCAGGTACCGTTTTTGCACACCGGTCACGGCACCGTTGTCCAGCTGAAACGTGCCGGTCGCACCCTGGTCAAAGACCTGCCATCCCAGCGAAAAACCCGCCGCCAGGTGTGTTTTCCTTATATTGAACCAGCGCCAGTCCGCAGACAGCCCCCGGAAACTCGCATCGTCAATGTAATCGGTCATTTCGGAGACCGGAACGGACACATTGTATTGAAGCGTAAAAATGTTCGACTGCGCACGAACCGCCTCGGCCGCAAAAAGAATCAGTATTGTGACAACTGCTTTTTTCATGGTAACCCGTCTACGGATTGGATTGCAGGTACGGTGACTGTTCAAACATCTGGTTGATTCCCTGCTCCAACCTCGCCTCCACGCCTTGTGGCGTGTCATCCATTACACCGTTCATCGCTCCGGTCCAGTAGACGGGAATTTCGGTCGATGTCGGATCCGCGACCGAGGGGCTGATCAGCGTAACAGCCAGCGTGCCGGCCGTGAACGCGTAGCTCGCGCCAACCCCGGGCCAGCCCCAGCCGGCGCCGCAACATGGCCAGCCCCACCAGCCCCAGCCCGTCCCCGGGTAGGGGTTTAAAAGAAACCAATTCTGCTGGGCTGTCGCATAAAAAACTACGTAGAAGTCGGGGGTCGGCGTCTGGATCGTGTCGGTTTTTGTGTAGCCCCTCCTGGTGAGCAGCGAATCGACGAGCCGTATGATCTCGTCGTCGTGGGTCCGGTCCAGATTGGAATTGTCTTCGGGGAGGTGAACGATCGAATCGACAAGGATGTATGTGTTGAGCGCGCCAAAATTCGTATTCTCGTTAAAAATCGTGACAACGACATCAGACTCCTGAACGCTGACACCCGACCCGGGCGTACACGCGTTCCAGACGACGGTACCGGCGGTGAGTAACGCAATCACCGCGACGGAGCTCAACAATCGACGATGTTCAGGTGTTTTCATCAAACCGCCTCCAGCGGCGCCAGATCGTCGCGACATATCCCACACTATCCGGTTCCGGCACACAGAATGGCGAAGTCTAGCACGTAGTCCTTGCTCGTGTCCATCGAGTGTTCCCGGTCCCACCCCTTACACTTTGGGCGGGTACTGCGCCAATAACTTTTCGACTACCTTGTTGATGTTCTTTTCCGATTTCTCGGGATTCGGGTTCGTGTCGAGCACCCCGGTCGCTGTTCCCCGCCAGACCAGACGGTGCGTCTTACCATCGATGAAGTCGAGAATGAACGTCCCCTCCTGATAGGAATACACATCGATATCGCGCCCGCCGTAGCCGTAGCCATAGCCATAACCGCGGCCCCAGGCGCCGTAGGACGGGTACGAGTAACCCCAGTCAGTGACCTGCACTTTGTCCTGGACCCCGGTATGATAGGCAAGCAGCAGGTCCGGACTCGTGGTGTCAATCTGCATCCCGCTGCTGACAAGCTGGTTGTTCACGGCGGAAAGAACGCGTTTGTCGAACAGGTCGTTTCGCATCTGGGCCTGGGCCGCGGAACCGCTGGTCGAACTTGTTGGCTGTGGCAACCAGCCGAACGTCCGATACCGGGTGAAGTCCGCGTCTCGATCGTAGTCCGACCGA
>JAPUJU010000108.1 GCA_027296025.1 bacterium | reverse complement strand
GGAAACGACGTTGTCCAACGCTTTCTTGAAAGCGGCCTCGTTGTTGGAATCATTGAAATCAGTAAACGGCTCATTTACGAATTCGGTTGGCATGACGAACTCCTCTATGTGACGCCTTTGCGATGTTGGCCTGTAGAACAGCAAAGAGTCGGATATATTCCTTGAAACGCCGGCACCGATATGGTCAGCTAGCCGGGAATATACGGAAAAACCTACCAGCTGTAAACTGCAATTCGACCGAAGCTTGCACCCGGGGAAGCCTTTGAAAGTCCACACGATAGAAGAGCACGTTCGCTATGTAGAAACGGACCGGATGCGAGTCGTCCACCACTCGACCTACCTTGCGTGGTTCGAAATCGGGAGGACTTCCCTGCTCGCGGAGTCGGGACATCCCTACCACGAGCTCGAAGCGGAGGGCCTGCTTTTCCCCGTCATCGAATATCAGTGCAGGATGACCGGACGCGCGGACTATGGAGACACGGTGCGGATCGACACGACGATCGAAACGCTGAGGAGCCGAACAGTCGTGTTTATCTACGAAGCATTTGTCCGCGGCGAGACCGTGGCGACGGGAAGAACGCAGCATGTTGCCGTCGACCTAAATCATAAACCGCGGCGCATGCCATCCGCGCTGCTCGATGCCCTGCAGGGGTACGTCACCCAAAACGAATCTCAAAACCCCTGAGCCGCTCGACCTCTTCCCCCCAGTCCCGCACGAGGCGATCGACGCGGGACATCGGCGAGCCCACATTCACTGTGTCGAGCACTTCCTCGCACGCCTCGCGTGGCCCCTCGAATACCGCTTCGACGCGGCCATCCGGGAGATTGCGCACCCAGCCTGCGAGTCCCAGCGCAACGGCTCCCTGGCGCACAGTATCCCGAAAGAACACACCCTGCACCTTGCCTTCTACCCAGACGTGAAGCCGAACAGGTTTGGTGCTCATCGTCATTCCCTCTTTGACACGCCGTTATCTTCCGCGCCCGAGACGCATTTTCTTTGACACAAAACGGATCTCGTATTCGGTCAGTTCCCCGCGCATCAGGAGAACAATCACGTACAGCAGCAAGTAATCAACCGCGCCGAGAATCAGAAGCGCCCAGTCCGGGACGTGCTGTGAGATCGCTCTCTCGAGAACCAAACAGCCGGCCGCCCCTGTGGACGCCGCCAGCAAAATATTGCGAACGCTGCGCCATGGGATGCTCCACGGAATGTGGTGACGCGTAACAACGTAGACCATGACCGGGTGAAACGCGTAGACGACAAGCGTCGAAATCGCCGCGCCCATGTAGCCGTAGCGGGGAACGAGGATCAGATTAAGCCCGATGTTGATCAGGGCGGACACCAGAACCATCCCAAAGAGAAGCCCCGTTTTTTCAACGAGCTTCAGGCCCTTCTGGCCGTAAAGAGCGAAGTTCCAGAACACGAGTCCGGCCAGAACCAGCGGCATGATGACATACCCCTCCTGAAACCCCTCGCCAAAAACGATACGTGCTGTCGCGGCGGCAAAAACCCCGAGAAAAGTCGCCACGGGAACAGCCGTCAGCAGAAAAAGTCGGGAAAACATCGAGATGACGTCGCGAATGCGTTCTCTCGTTCCCTGTTCCCACGCATTTATCACGAGTGGATCCGATGCGAGAAGAAGTGGGCCCGCAATAAAAAGCATCGCCATCGACACGAGATTGTAGTTGGCGCCGTAGACACCGACCTCAGCGGTGCCTCGAAACATTCCGATGATAAAACGATCCGAGAGCTCGAGTAGTTTATTCCCGATCGCCCAGCCCACAACCGGTATTCCGTACGAGGCAAACCGTCGCGTGAACTCCCCGTCGAAACGTCCCCACGCCGCACGTATGTTCAGCAATCCGAGATCTTTCATCATCGGAAGTATGAGTACGGCGTATGCCACTCCCATGCCGACGATGAGACAAAGCGCGTCGCGCGCGACGGTAAAAACCAGCGCGACGGAAAACACGAGGCGTCCCGTCGCAAAGGCCATCTGGTATCTCGCGTAGCGGGTTGACTGCAGGCGTGCCTGGAAAAGCGTGTTGTAGATCGCGAACACCATCCAGACAACGATGAGACCAGTCGCAGCCGCGTACACGTCACCCTCGAAGGGGATGCTGCGCGAGAACAGGGCGTAGATCGCGGCGGAGAGAGCGGCGAACGCAAGAGCGGACACCCAGAGCAACGTGTTCAGCTTCGCCGTGAATTCCACTCCGCGTCCCTCTTTCGAATATCGCGGCTGGTATCTGAGAACAGACTGCTGCAACCAGCCGGCCAGGAGAGCGACAACAATGGTCACGGCGGTCAGCGCGAGCATGTAGAGCCCGTATTGATCCGTCGCAAAGACGCGAGTGAAGATCGCCACACCGGCAACACCCATGATCGCCGGCCAGACGACGGCGGGAAGATACTGGAGCGCGGATTTTCCGAGCTTTCCCTGAAACTGGCGAAAGATCATTTCGCGCGTCTGCTCCGGCTCATTGCCGGTGTGTTCCGGCGTACCCGTGGAGTGCGTCACGAATCACTCTTCTCGTCTAGCCCCTGGGCTTCAGGAATCGGTCCCGCTTTTTATCGAATGCAGTTGTTCGTAGTAACGCGTGACAACGTCGCGCCGCCGAATCATCCCGAGGATCTTGCGCGAACCTTCTTCTTCAACCACGGGCAGCGTGTCTACTTCGCTTTCCGCGAAGCGGCGAAGCGTGTCGGCGAGGTTGTCGTTCAAGACGGCACATGGCACCTCGTCATTCGCAAAATCCTTGATGATCAGAAGATTGTCGAGGTCACGCTCGACGAGTATTTCACGCACATCGTTTATCGAGAAAATCCCCACCATGTCACCATCGCTGTCAACAACCGGAAAATCTCGCTGATGAGTGTCGGTCATGATCGGAATGAAGTCGCGCAGCCGCATGTTTTCCGCAATATATTCGAAGTGTACGTCCGGATTGAAGATGTCACGCACATAGCTCTCCTCGAGCAGATCCTTCACATAGTCTCCATAGTGCGCAGGTGAGTCGGCCCGCGTCGGCACCTGGTGCTGGTAGATACTCCAGCGTCGCGCTATGATCACGGAAATCGCGCATACCCACATGGCCGGCACGAGCAAACTGTAGTTGCCCGTCATCTCGCTGACCATGATGATCGTTGAGATCGGCGCGTTCGACGCAGCAGCAAAGAAGCCCGCCATACCAACGATCACAAATGCGCCCGGGTGGGTAATCGTGGCCGGCCACAAAGAGTGGAACAATCGACCGACGGCACCACCGAGGGCCCCACCGATCACCATGGAAGGGCCGAAGACGCCACCGCTGCCGCCCGAGCCGATCGACAGCGAGGTCGTGAGGATCTTGCCGAACGCGATCATCAACAGAAAAGGTATCGTCAGGTTGTTGTCCAGCGCGCCCTGGATCACGCCGTACCCGAAACCGAGCGTTTCGGGCAGGAAAAAACCGATGCAGCCGGCGAGCAGGCCGCCGATCATAGGCTTGATGTAATTGGGGACGCGCAGGCGTTCGAACATGTGTTTCGTCCCATAGAAAGCCTTGATGAAGAGCGGTGCGGCAAGCGCAAGAATCAGCGCGAGCACGGTATACGGTCCGAGTTCGAGCGGGTGGGAAAAAGCGAACGTGGATTGTTTGAACAACGGCTGAAAACCGAAGATCATCCCGAACGTCGAATACCCCACAATGGTGGTCACTGTAGCGGGAATGATCACTTCGCTTTCGAACTCCGGTTCCTTGTACAGAATTTCGGCCGCAAACAACGCTCCCGCCAGGGGCGCGCGGAAGATGCTACCGATGCCCGCACCGAGCCCTGCCGCCAACAGGATGCGACGCTCCCGACTCGACAGTCCGAACTTGTCGGCGAGAAACGAGCCGAAACCGGCACCGATGAGGGCGATCGGGCCCTCTCGCCCGCCAGAGCCGCCAGAGCCGAGCGTAATCGCCGATGCGATCGCTTTCACGATTGGCACTCGTCCACGTATGCGGCCGTGTTTGTCATGAAACGCCTCGATCGCCGTGTCCGTGCCGTGCCCCTCGGCTTCGGGTGCGTACCGATACACGATCCAGCCGGCAATAAGTCCTCCGAGTGCGGGAATGAATATGAGCAGGTACCGCCGGAACTGCGTCGTCGTATGTCCGAACAGGGGCGGTTCACCGAACGGTTCCTCAGGCCGATAACCCGCAAGCCCATCCAGAAGATAGTGCTGACCGAACTGGCACATCGCGTAGAAAAGGGCGGCACCCAGTCCCGTAACGACCCCTACAATGACGCCGAAGATCAGCAGGCGGCCGACCGATCGGACGTTGAACGCGGCGATAAGCCGCAGTATGAATCGCTGAATTGGGTTCATCGTATTTGTTCAGCGCTCGTGTATTCGCTGGAGGAAGGAAATCACGCGTCGTACCGCGCCGCGATCGGAATCCTGCGCCCGCTCCCGAACGCCTTGGAGGTCACCTTCAGTCCGGGCGCACTTTGCCTTCTTTTGTGCTCATTCCTTCGGACGGCTTCGAGCACCCAGGCCACGGTTTCACGATCGAATCCTCTTTCGATAATGCGGTCCAACGACAGGTGCCGGTCGACGTAGCATTCGAGGATCAGGTCGAGTGTTTCATAAGGTGGGAGCATATCCTGGTCACGCTGATCCGGTTTCAGTTCCGCCGACGGCTCTTTCGTGATTATTCGTTTCGGTATGGTCTGCTTCTCCGCGTTGATGAATTCCGCCAGCTTGTAAACCATGGTTTTCGGCACGTCGGATAGTACAGCGAGTCCGCCGCTCATGTCACCGTACAAGGTGCAGTATCCCACGGCGAGCTCGCTCTTGTTACCCGTCGAGAGCGGAAGGTACCCGAACTTGTTCGAGAGCGCCATCAACAGGTTCCCGCGGATTCTGGCCTGAATGTTCTCCTCGGCTGTTCCCGTTTCCGTGTCCTCGAAGTGTTTCTTCAACGCCTCCGCGTAGGCCTCCATTACCGGGGAAATCTTGACGATGTCCATCGAAACACCGAGGTTGTCGGCAAGTTCGCGGGCATCCACCAGGCTTTCCTTCGACGAATACGGCGAAGGCATCGCAAGCACATGAACTTTGTCCGCCCCGACGGCCCGACACGCGACGGCCGCCGTCACCGCGGAGTCGATTCCGCCGGAGAGGCCGATTATCACGTCGGATAGCCCGCACTTGCGAATGTAATCCCGCGTGCCGAGAACGAGCGCCTTGAGGATCGTTGAGAGCTCGTTTTCATACTCGTAGCCCGAAGCCGGACCGGCATCCTTTGTGTCGATCGTCTGCACACTCTCCTCGAACGACGGCAGCGCGATCCTGACGACTCCTTTTGCATCGACGAACAGACTGCGCCCGTCAAAAACGAGCTCGTCGTTTCCGCCTACCTGATTCACTAACAAGAACGGTACCCCGGTACTCGATGTGTGACCGTGAATTAACTTGTGGCGGACACGCTCCTTTCCGACTGAAAACGGGGACGCGGAGATATTGATAATGAGGGAGGCTCCCTTGTCCGAGAGCATATCGATCGGATCGCAGGCATACGGCCGCTTATTCCACGGGTCCGGCTCGAACCAGAGATCCTCACAGACCGACAGGCCGAGCTTCTCGCCTTTGAACGAGTACGTGGCGTTGTCAGTAGCCGCGGCGAAATGCCTCGACTCGTCGAAGACATCGTATGTCGGGAGAAGGATCTTTGGCTGCTCGAATAGACGTTGGCCGTTCGAGATCAGGATCGCGGCGTTGTAGAGCGCTTTCCCTTCTTCCACGCCGGTGGCAACCGGCGCACCGATGACGATCCCGAGATCGGGGTATTTTCGGGACTCCACAGCGATTCGCGCGATCGCCGCGGCCGTCTGTTCGAGAAAGGCCGGCCGTTCGAGAAGATCGCGCGGCGGGTAACCCGTGACGATCAACTCGGAGAAAACGGCGAGGTCCGCCCCGTCCAGCGTCGCACGCGCTAGGACATCGATGATGCGTGCGACATTGCCGTCGATGTCGCCGACGACCGGATTGAGTTGTGCCATGGTTACGCGCATGATTTTAACCGCCTTAACGACTGAATCTAGCACATTTTCGGCAAAACGACAGCCGGGAAAGGGGCTTGCCCGACCCGT
>JAPUJU010000107.1 GCA_027296025.1 bacterium | reverse complement strand
CCCTCGAAGACGGTGGGCGGTTACAGGCAGGTCGTCCTGGTGAGTGCTCTCGACGGAAAGCCGATTACGAACGCAACCGTTTCGCTTAGCAGGATACCACCCCCGGTTGACCACTCTGTTGAAGATTCCGTCGTCGCGAGCGGATCTCAGTCGGGCGTATACTTTCTGCCGATGGTGCGCGACCCGCACCGGATACGGATAGTTGCCAGGGGGTATCGCCTGCTTTCTCTTGAGACGATCGGGCACCTGGACACCGATACGCTCACCCTCGAGCCATGGTTTGGTGGGGTTCTGATCGAGAAGCGGTTCATTCTAGACCCGGAGGGCGGGTTCGGTCCTGGACCGGGCATGGGCCCTCTGGGGCTGTCCGGACCATTTACAAACCTTCGTGTGGCGCAATACCTTGCCGAATACCTCGAAGCAGCGGGAGCGGAGGTCGCGTTGTCGCGCACGACCGAGGAAACGCTGAGTCCACGCGATGTGGTTGCCTTGACGAATCGATTCGGCGCCGACCGGTACATCGAGATTCGCCACCGGGCCACCCTGGTAGATACCGGACGCGTCGTCGATGCCTATCACTTCCCGGGAAGTCGGACCGGAACAGCGATGGCCAATACGGTTCAGAACGTTGTTGCAATGACGCTGGGACTGGGCACCCATCCGGCCACGGACCAGGTGACCTACCCTCTGCAACAGACGGCCTGCCCGGCCATCGTGATTGAGTTTCCGTCGATCGCGCAGATCGACGAGGAGCTTCGCCTCGGTGAGCCCTGGTACCAGCGGCAGCAGGCCTATGCGGTGTTGAAGGGAATCCTCGTTCACTACGGAAACCCCGACAGCGCATCGTATCACGTCACTCTTGATGGGGATCCGCTTCAGAACGACTGGCTCATCTCACTGGATCGAACCTGGCACCTGCTCACCGCCAGCGAAGGCCAACTGACGTTCAACGGCCTGCCCGCCGGCGAATTCCTTCTCGAAGTCCGACGCGGCAGTGCCCTCCACTCTGCCACAATCGTGCTCCACCGAGGCCAATCCGGAAGCATCCCTCTGAGCAACCTCCTGCGGGTCGACACCCCGTGAGGTCGAAGAGGCCCCTTTCTTGCGGGGTTCTTGACCGTTCGTCGTGATACCATTAGCTTATCTCTGGGTACTATACGGGAGCCTCTTCGATGTCACGGACCTACCAGGACAAGCAGCAGTCCTACCGCAAGAGATTGTTCATTTTTTGCCCTATAGCGGTAGCGTGCGTGATGGCTCTTTTCATCACCTCCGATGTCGTCCCCTACTCCGAGATCGAGAAGGGATTCGGTTGGTTCGGACCCACGCAGATCGTGCAGGAAATCACCATCATTCCCGACAACCTCCTCGAGGAACTCAAGGAGACGACCCAGCTGCAGACCCTGGCGTCCATGGACGCAGACATCCTTGACGAAACAGGCCCCGAGGAGGGCGGTGACAGCCCGCCCGTGAAGGAAGAGAAACCATTTGACGACTCTGTTGTGCAACTCTCGGAAGAGGTTTTCCGACAGTACCCCTCTCACACCGAGATCCCTTACTCGGAGGAATTCGTGATCCTGTATATGATCGACCCGGCCTATCCGCCGGCAGAATTGCTGGATGGGATCGAGGGGGACGTGACCGTGGAGGTTCTCGTGAACGACAAGGGGCTCGTGGAAAACGCCTGGGTGTTGGTCGCCCTGGGGCCGCGAAACTTTGAAGCCGCCTCGCTGGAAGCGGTCCGCCAGTTCCGATTCAAGCCACCGGTGCGGGATGGTGTTCCAATGCCGATGTGGATCCGTTTCCAGATCCGTTTCCGCCTATTCAGCTAACCTAGTTCCGAGCGCCGAGTGCTGTGAACTCGCGTACCTGACCGGAACTCACTTTCAGGATCGACAGGCCCATGGCTTCATTCTTGAACTCGGTTGGATTCGCGTTCAGTTCACTCTGCAGAAAATCCCGCAACTGTTCGCGATCGATAACACCGCTGTCGAATCCTCGCAGCAGCAGACGCATACCGAAGTAGCCGGCGCTTGCGACGGAATGAACGTCGCCGCCGTAGAGTTCTTTGTAACGGGTCTCGAACTGGATGCGGCTCGACCGGTCCCTTCCATGGTACGCCTCACGCGGGAACAGTGCGCCTTCCAATTCTCGTTTCGAAAGACGAAGCAACCGTTCCGAGTTCCAGTTGCTCAAGCCGAGCAGTTGAATTTGCATGTCATAAAAAGCGACCTGCGGCAGAACATAAACAAGCTCTTCTGCGTCACCCGGTATAAACAGCGCGTCCGGTGCGGCCTCGCGGATGACTTCGAGTTGCGGTTTGAAATCAGTGTCGCCGGGTCGGTACAACTCCTCGGCTACGATCTGTGCGCCGCGGCGGAGTATTTGCTGAACGAATAGCTCCGCATACTGTTGCCCTTCTCTCGATTCCGGCGCAAGAATGGCGAATCGCTCGAGCGTGAGGTTTTCAACCGCAACTTTCGCCATCGCGGATACTTCGACTTCGGTCGATATACGCGTCTGAAAAACCCAGGGACCGATTTCATCGATGCGCTTGTGGGACGCCACGGGCGAGAGCATCGGTACCCGCCACGCGCTGCACTCCACTGCCGCCACGACCGTCGGCACGGGTAGAACCGCGCCGAGAACTCCCACAACACCCTCTTCGGTGACGAGGCGCTTCACACCGCGCACGGCGTCGATCGGGTCCCCCTTTGTGTCCGCCTTGACGACGGTGGTGAGATTCTCACTTTTCTGGTTGTGCTCTTCAACTGCAATCGCGACACCCCGCTCGAAATATCTCCCAAACCGGGCGTAGGATCCCGTCTCTGGGAGCATCACACCAACCTTGAACGGTTCGACATAGCTCGACGGTCGCGCTGGATCCGTCCGCCTGCTTTCCGTCAGCTCGAGCAGCTGGCGCACCTCGCGGGTCCGCTTGTGCTGGGGAAACTCGTAGAGCAGATCAGAGAGCAGCTCATATGTGCGGTCGTAGTTGCCGCGCGCAAACTCGCGCTTGGCCATGGCGAGTGACATCTCGCCCGACAACGTCGTGCTCGGGTACGCTTGAAGCAACCGCTCGAGGTCGCTGACGGTTAGCTGGCCCTGGGAGAGCGCTCGGAGCAGCTCCATGGCGCGTTGACTGGCATCAGCATCTATCGGTGAGGCAAGCAGCCGGCAAAGCACGTCGGCCGCATCGTAATATTTCTCGAGTGCCAGGTCAGCTTCTGCCAGAAGGAAAAGCGCGTCTTCGGTGTACGGCCCGACGGAGTATTTATCGATAACAGCAGTCGCGTACTTGACGGCTTGACTGTAGTTTTCGAGTTGAAAGCTGGCAGCGGCGGCGAGAAAGTGGACTTCGTCCACGCTTTTGTGCCTTGGAAAGTAGTAGATTAGCTCGCGCGCCGAGGACTCCGCCTCCTCGTATTCGCCGGCGGCGGAGTACTCAACAACTTCTGCGTAGAGCGAGTCGCCGTGCGCGGGAGAGAGACCTTCCGGGCTGCTCAGCCCGCCTGTGGAAGCGCATCCAAGCATCCCGAGAGACGCTGTGGTAAAAATTAGAACACTACCCGAAAAAAGACGTAGAAATAATACCTTCATGTTAGACCGATCCGTGTTTAGAACTCTCCGGGATCGAGGTCGCGCAAGTACTTCCTCAACGCTTCATCGGAACTTGCTTTGTCGTCTGGATTCTCTTCCAGCGCACGCTTGTGGCCGTCGAACACCGACCTGGCCACGAATATCGGTGAACCGGTCCTTACCGCCAGTGCGATCGAGTCGCTGGGCCGGGCATCGATGGCAAAAATTTCGTTCCCGCGCTGGAGGAATATCTTCGCGAAGAACGTATTATCCTTCAGCTCCGTTACGGCGACTTTGGAGACGACGGCCCCGAGGCTCTCGATCGCCATCCTCAGGAGATCGTGAGTCAATGGTCTATCGAAGCTCTTCCCCTGTAGTTGAAGCTCGATAGAGAGAGCCTCTGTGTGTCCGATCCAGATTGGAAGTACCTCGTTCTCGTCGAGCACTTTCAGAAGGACGATGGGATTTTCCCGGTTATCGCGCACGAGACCACCGACCTCGACGCGAAGGAAATTCTGCCCATCCTCATTCATCGCCAACCTACCTAATCGCAAGCAGGGCCGAAAAGCAAGCAAACTTATTTCAGCGCTAATTCACCTTGTCCTTGAGATCGTCAATGCTGTCAAAATCCGGCATCGGCTTGCCAAGGTTGTCGATCATCCACTGAGCCGTCTCGGCGACCTTACTGTCGGGGTACTCGTTGATCACCCGGGACAGCCAGCGTTCGGCTTCGACTCGATCCTGGATTTCCTCGGAGTACACGAACCCGATCATGAACAGCGCCTGCGGAGAGAAGTCGCTTCTGGGGAAGCGCTGGACGATCTCCTCGTAATTGCGGATCCTGTGCCGGGAATCGGTGCTGGTCTGGGCAAGATTCCAGAGTTCTTCAGGCGTTCTCTGTGTGAGCTTCATATCCTTTTCGAGGTAGTTCACTACGTCGTACTGGGTTCTGAGTTGCTTGACCAACTCCACCTTGATTTTGTCGATGTTCATGCGAACGAAAACCGCTCCGATCTCCTTGCGAACTTCTTCGAATGACCTTACTGTGGCTGGGCGAAACTCGTTCACACGAATAAGAGAGTATCCCTTTTCCCATTTTATGGGACCATGAACGATCTTCGGCTCTAGTGTAAAACAGGCATCAGTGATTATCTCAGAATACCCGATGCCGCGTATGTAGCCGCCCGGATTGAAATAGCCGAGGTCCCCCCCGTCATCGCGCGTAAGGGCGTCTTCCGAGTACTTGTGCGCGAGCGTCGTCATTTTCTCGCCGGCCGCGATGCGCTTCTTGAAATCCTCCAGCTTTTCGCGGTTCTCCGAAAAGATGTGCTGCGCCCGAACGATTGGCTGAATCGTATACGCCTCCTGATTCTGCTCATAGTAGTCATAGAGATCCTCTTCGGAGGCCCTCGCCAGCGGCTCAATCTTATGTGAGTAGTACGATTGAACGAGGAGCGTTCGCTTGTAGTTGTCGAGGGCTGTCTTGAAATGTTCGTCCGTGTCCAGTCCTTCCTTGAGAGCCTGCTTGTAGTAGAGTTCCTCATCGATCATCCGGTCTGCGAGGAAAACCCGTCCCATCGGCGTGTCGTATTCTTCGAGCTGTTGGGGAGTCATCTGACTGACGAGGATCTCGATCTGATCGCGCGTGAATGTCCAGTCATCTACGCGCGCAGCAAGCTCGACCTCATCCGATGCCTGAGTGCTGTCGCTACCTCCTGAGCATCCAAAGACGGCCAGGACGGCTATCAGCGTAATTGACAGCAGTACGATTCTCCGAAACATGTTGACCTCCGTGTAGCTAGATGAGTTCACTCTTGTTCTTCTTGAGCCACTGAACAATGTCGCGAACCTGGTGGACCCGGTCTCGTTTGCAAACGAGGATCGCGTCCTTGCTCTTTACGACCACAACGTTGTCCAATCCGATTGCGCCCACCAAACAGTCGGATGAGAATATTGTGCAGTTTTTCGTATCGATCAAAACGTGGTCACCGATGACAACGTTACCGTCGCCATCTTCTTCATAGACTTCTCGAACACTCTCCCAGTTGCCGACGTCGTTCCAGTAGAAGTCTCCACTGGCCATGACCACGTTGTCCGCTTTCTCCATTACACCGTAGTCGATCGAGACGGATGGGGCCTCTCCATATGTAGATTTTAACACGTCGTCGAGGCTCTCGGTTCCAACCCCGGACTCGATCCGCGCCAGCACCTCCGCCAGCGCGGGTACGAAACGCTCTATCGCCTTCAAAATCACACTCGGCCTCCACGCAAACATCCCGCTGTTCCAGTAGTATCCGCCGGCCTCGAGGTAGTCTGCGGCCTTCTCCGCAGACGGCTTTTCGTCAAACGAGTTGACTTCGAAGAGTTCCTCCGTATCACCCACGGCCCGGCCCGCGTGGATATACCCATACCCTGTCTCCGGCCGCGTCGGTGTAATGCCAAAGGTGACAAGCGAGTCGTTTGCCGACGCGTAGTACGCCGCCCCTTTCACGGTCGCATTGTAGCGGTCCGCGTCACCGACGACGTGGTCCGCCGGAAGCACTATAAACGGCTCATCGCCGACCCTGCTTCTTATCACTAACGCAGCCAGTCCGACGCTCGGAGCGGTGTTCCGGCCGACCGGCTCACTAATCACGTTGTCCCGCGGAACGACGTCGCCAATTTCCTGGAGGATCGCATCCAGCTGCTCGACGCTGGTTAGTACGAAAGTCTCTTCGGGTTTCGAAAGCTCACTGACGCGGCTGAGCGTGAGGGCAATCATGCTCCCCCGGCCGGTCAAGTCGAGAAGCTGCTTGGGTCTCCGGCGACGGCTGAGCGGCCAGAAGCGTTCACCAATGCCGCCGGCCATGATGACGGAGAGCACGTTTTCCCCTCTCTCGAACTATTCTTTGACGACCCATACCTTGATCGGAACACCGACTTCTCGATGGAGCTGCAGAGCAACGTTATACACGCCGACCTTCTTGATGGGTTCTCCGAGCATGATCTGCTTTTTGTCGATTTCGAAACCCTGCAGACCAAGTTCCTTGGCGATATCGATCGACGTCACCGATCCGTAGAGTTTGTCTTCTTCGCCGACCTGCACGGTTATCGTCACCGATACTTCGGCCAGCTTTGCCGCTTTATCCTTCGCAGCTCGCATGTCCACGATGTCCCTTCGGGTCAGGACTTTTTCTTCCTCTTTGAATCCGCGCCTGTTGGACCCCGTCGCCAGTACCGCAAACTTCTTCGGGAAAAGATAGTTCCGCGCGTATCCCGGCTTGACCTTTACCGTATCCCCACGGTTGCCAAGAGGCTCCATCGTCTTGAGCAAGATCACTTCCACGATATTCCTCCCGTTAACGGTAGTATTCTCTGACAAAGGGTACTAGAGCGACCATCCGGGCCCGTTTGACCGCGGCGGCCAACGTCCGCTGACCCTTCGCACACATTCCTGTGATTCGCCGCGGCGTGATCTTGCCCCGGTCTGTCATGAAACGGCGCAGCAAGCGGATGTCCTTGTAATCGATCGAGGCCACGGCGTCCTGACACGTAATACCCTGCCGGCAGAGTTTGCACGGCTTCTTTCTCTTGAACTGTTTTTCTCTCTTGCCTTTCTTCAACGTCGATCCTCCTCGGTCGTTTGACTCGGGGCTCCGGCACCCTCAGGTCTGCGAGCGGTGATTTCCGGCTTCGGCTCGTCGCGTACAATCATGTGGCGAATGACGTTTTCGTCGATCCGCATCTGACGGTTCAGCTCGTTGATGATCTCGCCGTCACCGTCAAACTTGTAAAAATGGTAGAACCCCTCCCGGTGAAACGCGATCTCGTAGGCAAGGCTGCGCTTGCCCCAGTCATCTACACCAGTGAACTTTCCACCTCGTGATGTGATGACTTCGGTGTATTTCTTCGTGCTCGATTCAAGCACGTCGGTCCCCACTGTGGGGGCATAGATCACTACACATTCGTATGTCTTCAACAGAATGGCACCTCCCTCTGGACGTTCGACCTTCCAAGCATCGAGGATGAGGCATTAGAAGGTAGAGAAGCGGTTTGAACTGCGCTACGTAATTGAGTCTGCGGGCTCCCGGCGCCGCCGCGCCGAAGCGACTAAGTTCCGGACAATATATCAGATAGCGTGGGCTGAAGTCAAACGGTTTCGCCCGTAGCGGGCCAGCTGTTGTGGCGGCTCATGGCCTTCTCGATCCCAACGTCGACGAGGTCATGGACGCATTCGACCGCGCGATCGATCATCGTACCGACTTCAGACTCCTCCGATTCGGGAAAGTCGGAAAGCACGAAGTCGGCAATATCCACCGAGTCCGGAACTGGCCCCACTCCGAGGCGGAGCCTCAAGAAACCCGTTGTCTGGAGAACCTCGATGATCGACCGTAGTCCGTTGTGTCCGCCGTGGTGGCCCTTGCGGCGGAGCCGCACCGAGCCGAGCGGGATGGCCACGTCGTCGGTGACGACCAGGATGCCCGCAGGATCGACCCGGCCGGCGGCCTGCAGATCGACCACGGCCTCGCCGGAAAGGTTCATGTACGTGAAAGGTTTCGCGAGGAGTATCGAGAAGTTACCGAGATCGATCTCCGCCGATTCATACGACAGTCGCGGCCGCGTCCACTCGGCGCCGTGCGCGGCGGCGAGTCGATCCACAACTCGAAACCCCACGTTGTGGCGTGTCGCGTGGTACCTGGACCCGGGGTTGCCGAGACCTATCAGTATTAATCTTGGCAGCATGGGAGCCGAGATTGACTACTCGCTCTTCTCTTCCGTTTCCGGCTTCTCTTCCTTACCCTTTGCGATCACTTCCGGCTCCTCCGATTCTTCTTCCTCTTCGAGCTCGGAGGACGGCTCGGCCTCAACCTTCGGCGGCAGCACGTTGGCGAGTGTCGCTTCCAGATCATCCAAAAACTCCAGATCCGGGTGGGCGTCGATAATGTCCTTGATGTGAATCGAGTCGTGGATCCCCAAGCCACCCACGTCAATTTCAACACCCTCTGGAATGTGGCGGGGCAAACAGCGAATATTCAGGTCGCGCAGGCCGTGATCCAGAACTCCGCCCTCAACCTTCACTCCCGGGGGCTCGCCCGTGAGCGTGACCGGAATGGTAAGCTTGATCTTCTCCCCGCGTTGGATCATCTGGAAGTCGACGTGGATCACGCTTCCGGTCGTCGGGTGCTGCTGCACGTCCTTGATGATCGCATCGCAGTCCTTTGTCACCTTGCCGGTAACGGCAAGGCTCAGAATCGCCGTCTCCCAGTGCGACGCAAACACTTTTCGAAGGTCAGATTCGGAGACGGTCAGTGGAATCGTATCCTCGTTGTGGCCATAGAGCACGGCCGGCACGCCGCCACTGCTGCGGAGCTTTCTTGCTGCTCCTTTTCCCGAGGTCTCACGGTATTCTGTGCCAAGCTTCATGGTTTTCATAATGACATCACCTTCTATTGAGCTAGTTAAAGAGCTGCAGATTATACGAAAAGAGTACTAACGGATTCGTCCGAATGAATTCTCCGAATCGCTTCAGCGAGAAGCGGCGCGATATCGAGCACCTCCACTTTCGGACACCGGGTCGTATCAAACGGAATAGAGTTGGTCACCATCACGTTCGTGATCGGGGAATCCATGATCCGCTCGCACGCGCTGCCCGAAAAAATAGGGTGCGTCGCACAGGCAACAATACTCCTGGCCCCCCGCCGGTCCGCTTCCTTCGCCGCCTCGACGAGCGTACCGCCGGACGAGATCATATCGTCCAGAATAACGACATTTCTTCCATCGACTTCACCAATCAGGTTCATTACTTCGGATTTGTCCTTGTCGGACCGCCGCTTGTCGACGATCGCCAGATCGGCATCGAGACGCTTGGCGAACGCGCGCCCCATCTTCGTGCTGCCAACATCCGGGCAGACGACGACGAGATTGGGAATGTTCCGCGACTTGATGTGCTGGAGCATGACCGGCGACGCAAAAAGATTGTCAGCCTGAACGTCGAAGAACCCTTGAATCTGCGTCGAGTGAAGGTCGAGCGTCAGCACACGGCTCGCACCCGAGACGCCGATCAACTCGGCGACGAGCTTCGCAGTAATAGGTACTCGCGGCTGGTCCTTTCGGTCCTGGCGTGCGTAGCCGTAGTATGGAATGACGTTCGTTATCCTCGCAGCCGATGCGCGCAAACACGTATCGTTCAGAATCAGCAGCTCCAACAGATTCTCTGCCGGCGGTTGCGTGGATTGAACTATGAAAACATCGACGCCCCGTATGTT
>JAPUJU010000106.1 GCA_027296025.1 bacterium | reverse complement strand
GAAACTGTCAAAACCATTGATGATTGTCACTTCGGAGAGAACGGTCGAAGGACCTTCGCCGCTCTGAAAGAGGAAGGCCTGGCGAGACTCACAGTTGATTTTGGTGAAGCCCGCGCCCAGGGCTGACGTCACCGTCACCGCCATTCCCCCGAAATCAACGTCCGTGTTACCCGGCCCGCGGAATTCTCCAGGCGCAAGGAGCACCGTGTCTCCAGGCGACGCCGAATCGGCGATCGCAACCTGGATATTGATCACATCGCCGGTGCCATCCGGCTCCACATACCAGGTTCTTGCAGCCGCGGGGTCGAACCCCGAAGTAATAAGACCAGCAAGAACCAAAAATGGAGGTATGACTAATCTCATATTACCTTAACGCCGGTCTAACCGAACGTCGTAGGCCACACCCGTGCCCTCTCCCTGAGCTTCTCAAGAATCCGGTAGTGCGAGATGGTCTGGCTGATTATACGTCAGACCATTGTAAGCCTCTGGGTTGACACAATCAAGCTGATAGATCAGCGATTGCGCGAGGCCGGGTCGTTGACGAGCATCGTCACACAAGCTTGCCTGCCTACAGTCAAAAAGCTGCTTTGGCCATGTGAGAAGCGCGGGAGGGTATGGGTGCTTGAAACGGGGGAGGCACGAGCACCATGTCGATGAAGAGGCATTGTCGTGGCACGAGGAGACGCTTTGGATCGCGCCCGACGCGTATACGGTGAGCGAGTGTGGGGTGTACACGGAGCACCGGCGTGGCCGGTGCTCCGTGTTCCTCTACTTGTACATCTCCTTTATCCCGCCCCAGGTCAAGTCTTCGACGGGGACAGTAGCCAACTCCAACGTGAAGTTGTCGATATGGATCCACGCCTCTGCGCTCGCCGTCACCCTGGCCGTGAGGTACGTCGCGTTGACAGGTGCGGTGAACGTGCCCGAAGACAGAACCCAACCCGTCGTACCCGATGTGCCCGAGAAGGCCAGAGTTCCGAACGATGCGGCACTGCTCGAGAGTCCGATTTCGACCCAGCCAACGTCCGGATCGAAACTTAGATCGGACCAGGAATAGAACGAGATGTCGTACGCGGTCCCAGCAACGACCGCCGAGGACAGAAGGAATGAGAATTCATCGGTGCTTCCTCCGACACTCTGCCTGTGAATCGCCAGTTTCACGGTTCCACTCTGGGGAGGGCCGGCGAAACCACAGCTGGTGCCGTTACTCATCTCGTCGATCTCGGTCGCGGCGCCGTACGCCGTGATATTGGCCAAACCCGCGGTGATGCTGGCGTTGCTCTGATTGAAGTTGCAACCCGGCGTGAAAGTGCTGTTCTCGAAATCACCGTTCAGGATTAGATTTGTCAGGACCCTGACCGAGGATTGAGCGACGGGTGGAACATCATATGATCGCGGGACCGGCGGTGTCGACGACCCCGCCGTGCTCTGAGTGGCCGCGCCGAGCAAAGCGAGAACCGTCACAGCCGAAAGCACTGTTCGCGATATTGTCACAAGTTTCATAAAATTCCTCCTCCTGGCTGGGTGAATCGCTCTGTCCGAGGCTTCGTCTGGCCTCGATAGAGACAATCCTGTGCGGGTGATGGAAGGGGGTGGGGAGCGACGCAGTCCGCTATTCAAGGAAAGTCGTGGGAGTATTGTATACCCGATTCGTCGCGTCGTGTGGTCCTTTCTTCTGTCTTCGGCCTAATCGACGTTTGTACAATGAGTTCCCACGACAACAAAGTACGTTCATCCATCGCCAGATCATCACAGGACGGCGGTGGATAGCCTGGTTGGCCTTACTCGAACGTTATCGTCGATCCAAATTCAACGAGACGGCCTGCCATCGATCGATACTCATCTCTTGACATGTCCGACCCGGCATCCTCGGACACCTTTTCCTCTGCGAGGACATACATGAAGTCGCCGGACGAAAACATAAGATACGCGATCGTCGCATCGCGTTTCTTTCCCGTTTCCGGGTTGTCAAAAGTGAACCCCCCTGGTACACGAACGACAAAAAAGTAACTTCGCCAGACGTCTTTCCCGACGTATTCATCGAAAAGTATTTCAGTCCCTGGAAACTCGTCCTCCAGGCTCGGAAGAATGTACTCAAGGGCGTAATTCCGGTACGCGTAGTCTCGTCGTTGCGGGTCTGAATGACGGGCCGCAGCGTCGGGATTCATTCGGAGGTACTCGATTCGCAGGAGCGAGGCATGACCGTCATAGAACGTCACGGACCCAGACTGGTCGCTGGCGCTGTCCTCGATCCTCGAGTCGACTCCCATGTCTGGCACGGAAACTTTGAAGTTGTAGAGTGGCGATGTATAGATACCACTGGATACTCTGCCGCCTTCGGTTGCGCAACCAAACACCCCCGCAACGGCTATCGCGATAAAAACTCTGGTTTTGTGAGTGGCCATCGTGAACCTCACTGCCAATGCTTGAGGGCGAGCATCAATGATGCCCGCACCTTCCAGTATTTTTAAGCATGCCCGACTCGCCCGCCCGGAAGGGTCACCCGTTCGGATGACTCGTAATACTCGGTGCCGAGATGGGTGATGAGTTCCTCACCCATGAAGTGACGCAGGTTGTTTTTCAACTTCATGAGCTGGATGAACAGATCGTGCTCGGCGTAGAGGCCCTCGGCGTGCATCGGGATTTTGAATAAAAACGACAGCCACTACTGAATCCCGGAGAGATTCGTCCGCTTCGCTAAGTCGAGTAACAGTGCGAGATCGAGGCAGATCGGAGCAGCAAGGATGCTGTCGCGGCAGAGGAAATCGATCTTGATCTGCATCTTATAGCCCAGCCACCCAAATATGTCGATGTTGTCCCACCCTTCCTTGTTGTCACCACGGGGCGGGTAGTAGTTGATTCGGACCTTGTGATAGAAGTTACCGTACAGGTCCGGATACAGGTCCGGTTGCAGAATCGAGTCGAGAACGGACAGCTTGCTGACCTCTTTCGTCTTGAACGATTCGGGGTCGTCGAGCACTTCACCGTCACGGTTGCCCAGGATGTTTGTCGAGAACCAGCCGTTCAGGCCGAGCTGACGGGCCTTGAGCCCCGGGGCGATGATCGTCTTCATCAAGGTCTGGCCAGTTTTGAAGTCCTTGCCGCAGATCGGTGCGGACATCTCGCGCGCCAACGCGTCGAGCGCGGGAATATCGGCCGACAGATTCGGAGCGCCGTTCGCAAACGGAATGCCCATCGAAAGTGCGGCGTAGGCATACACCATGCTCGGTGTGATCGCGGGATCGTTACTCTTCAGACCTTCCTCGAACGCCTTCATTGTCTGGTGAGCCGGTCCCGGCTCTATGTAGACCTCCGTGCTCCCACACCAGATCATCACCATGCGGTCGATGTTTTTTTCTTTTTGAAAATTCTTGATGTCCGCCTTCAGCTGTTCGGCAAGTTCCCACCAGTTCGCACCCTTCTTCACATTCGGTCCGTCGAGTTTCTTCACGTACTTCTGGTCGAAAACCGCGCTCATCGGGCGAATACCCTCCAGAAAATCTCTGACGGAGTCGAGTAGCTGGGTTTCGAGAACCCCAGCTTTTTTCGCGGCGTCGTAACAGTTGTCGTCGTAGATATCCCACCCGGCAAACTCGATCTCATCGAGGTTCGCGAGGGGAAGAAAATCTTTGATCATCGGCACCCTCGCATCGGTGCGTTTACCGAGGCGAATCGTGCCCATCTGCGTCATCGAACCGATGGGTTTCGCGATACCACGGCGGACGGCCTCGACGCCGGCGATAAACGTCGTGGCGACAGCTCCCATACCAGGTAGAAGAATGCCCAGCTTTCCACTGGCCGGCTTGATATCAATGTTCGGTTTTGCCATAAGTTTTTCCTCCCCAGAGTTGAATGTGTTGTCGAAACCATATTCGATTTTCGGCCAATAATACGTCTTGTGGTTTAATTAGAACATTTTATTATTATTATTGGTTAGATAAGGAATACTTATTATGAGTTTGTTCGTTCTGAAAGCTTAATCTGTTGGAACTAAGGCAATTACGTTACTTCGTGTCCACTGTTCGACTGGGCAGTCTCAAAGAGGCGGCGAGAGAGAACTTTGTCACGCAACCGGCCGTCACCATTCAGCTCAAGAAGCTCGAGCGCGAGATCGGCGAGAAGCTCTATGTTCGCGCCGGCCGGGGTGTCCGTCCGACCCAGGCCGGGAGTTTTCTTGCTGAATACGTGGAGGAAATCCTCGGCCGCGTAGATGATCTCAAAACCGGCGTTCAACAGTTGCGCGGGTTGGAGCGGGGTTTTCTTTGCATCGGCAACATCGATGCGGCGACGATCTACGTGTTGCCCGGTGTCTTCGCCGAGTTTCGACGTACCTACCCGGGTGTGGACATCAAGGTGGTTGTCGCCGACTCCGACAGCCTGCTGTTGGCACTGGACGCGGGTCACATCGAACTCGCAATCGTGACTCTTCCGCTCTCGAGCGAAAGCGTTGAACTCACGCCATTCTACAAAGACACGATGGTCCTCGTCGTCGATCCGAAGCACGAACTCGCGACGGACAAACCGCGCAACCCGCTTCGGTCTGTCGCCGAAACCGGGCTCATTACCTATCCCGTGCGGTCGACGACCCGGCGTTTGATCGAGCGCGTGTTCCTCGAGAACGGGCTCACACTTCGTGTGGCCATGGAAATGTCGAACCCTGAAGCGATCAAGCGCCTCACCGAGGCGGGGCTCGGTGCAAGCATTCTCCCGCGGCGGGTGGTAGAACCCGAAATCCGCCGGGGCACGCTCTCCGTCGTTCCGACAGGAAAAGTAACCTTCACGCGGACGCTCGGTGTGGTATACAAGAATGACACGGAGCTGTCGCCTCCGGCGAAAATGTTTCTCAAGATGTTGCTCGGACGGTTTCGGCTTCAAAAAAAAGGATCCCGCAAAAACAAATGAAGGACTACCGCAGCGAACTCGAAACGGCGAGAAAGATGGCCCTCGGGTCCGGCGAGATCATCCGGGCATCGTACGGGTCGCTAGGCGAAAGTGATGTCACGGAAAAGCGCAAGAACGATATGGTGACCGTCGTCGACGTTCGATCGCAGGATCACGCCGTATCGATCTTGCGAGAGGCATTCCCGGACGATTTTATTGTTGCCGAGGAAAGCCTGAAGCCGGAAGTCAACGAAGGGCGCGAGGGTGCGAGCCGCCGCTGGTACATCGATCCGCTTGATGGCACAACGAACTACATACACGCCTACCCGATGTTCGCCTCGAGCGTCGCGTTCGAGGATGACGGTGAAGTGGTGGTGGGTGTGACGTACGATCCCATGCGGGACGAACTCTTTACAGCCACTCGTGGACACGGGGCGTTTTTGAACGACAAGCCGTTCCGGGTCAGCGCGATAACCGATCGAGAGCGAATTTTTCTGGCGACAGGCTTTCCCTTCAGGGCCCGCCACTTCCTCGACGATT
>JAPUJU010000105.1 GCA_027296025.1 bacterium | reverse complement strand
TCATGGAGAGCGCATGTCGGGGAGCGCAGGAGTCCGGCGGGACCACGATTGGGATTCTTCCAGGAACGTCGCTCGATCAGGCAAATCCGTTTCTGACACACGCCATCGTGACCGGGCTTGGCATCGCGCGAAACGTGATTATCGTTCATTCATCACAGGTTCTGATCGCCATTCACGGTGGACCGGGCACGCTGTCCGAGGTTGCATACGCCCTTCAACTGGGTGTCCCGGTCGTGAGCCTCAAGAGTTTTGACGTCTCGAGCGATTTGATGCAGGTTCAAACACCGGCTGAGGCCGTTGACGCCGCCGTGACGTTGCTCCGCTGACCACCGATGCGCGAGAGAGAACATGATCGCTACGTACCAGAATGCCTTCAGCAAGCTCACTTAAAGAATTCCTGGTAACCCTGCTCCTTGCAACGTATTTGCCGGTTCCATTTTACCTTTTGTGGTTGCACGGGTTTCTCGGTCGCTGGCAACGCATCGGGCTCTCTTCTTTTGCGATTCACATACCGATTTATCTCGTGATGGTGGCCGCGGTGGTCTACTTTCATTCGATCTGGTCGGCCGGCGCGTGGGCCTGGCCGACCGCGCTGAGCTTTCTGTCGATCATCCCACTTGGAGTCAGCGTTTTTCTCGCGATTTGTACATACGCGACTATCGACCGGAGGGTTTTGCACCTGTTCCAGCAGATTCGTCCCCGCGGAGAACGTCGCCTCATCACGACCGGCATTCTCGGACACATCCGGCATCCGCGGTACCTGATGTTCTCGCTCGGCGCAGCAGGCAACGTTCTACTGACCGGCTATCCCCTCGTTGCCCTTGCCGGCGTCGTCACGGTGCTGCTCCTCGGCGTTGTCATTCGTATGGAAGAAAAGGAGCTCGCCGCGCATTTCGGGAGCGAGTACGAAGCATACCGTGAAGAGGTGCCGGCGTTTTTTCCCCGTTGGAAAAGAGATGAAAAATGACATGCTGAAAAACCTGGGTCTCCTCGCGGGCGTCATGCTCGTCATGTTCATCGCAGCCGAAGTGGTCCTTCGTTCCGCGCACAGGAAGGAGCTGCGATCGATCGAGTCCCGCCACCCGGGACGGGACTCTCTGAAGACGATTCCGTCCGACGATCCGAGGTTGATCTACACGATCTCACCGACCGCGCGTGGAAGCAATTCGCAGGGGTACATGGATTCGGAACACGCGAAGCAAAAACCGGCGGGCGTCTACCGGATCGTTATCATCGGTGATTCAGTCGCGCAGGGCTGGGAGATACTTCCCGCCCAGTCGTTCGCGAAAGTGCTCGAGCGCGAACTCAATGCCGCCGCCGACAGCACGGCCGCCCACCCACCGTTCGAAATCATCGTGCTTGCCCGCCTGGGTTACTCCACCTCGCAGGAGCTCGTCCTGTTCGAGGAAGAGGCGTTTGAGTACGACCCCGACCTGATCCTGTGGAGCTACTGTCTGAACGATCCGGCACACCCCGTCTATCACAACGCGAACGGCGAGCTGGGGCGCTACTATTACAAACCGGCATCGTATGCGTGGTACGTTGTGGCCAAGCGCCTTTTTCACCTTCGGCAGCGAATCAGGGCGCGGAACTGCAACGGTGAGTACCACAGTATCCTTCACTGCGTCTACTGGGATCAGGTGGAAACAGATATCCGGCGAATCGCGGCCGTGGCGAACGAGCGGGGAGTACCGTGCGTCTTCATGATTCATCCCGTTTTTCAGGAAGGAATCGCGTTCTCACAGTACACGCTGCGAGGCCTGCACATCCGGCTCGTGGATACGGCAACGGAGTTCGGCCTGATTCCCCTCGATTTACTCCCGGCGTTCGAGCCCTACGCGCCCAAGGACATCAAGCTTCACCGGGATACTTGGTACGATCCCTGGCACCCCAATCCTCTGGGACACCAGATTCTCGCCGGTTACATGAGGGATTTTCTGCAGACGCTAATGACAGAAGGTCGGCTCTAGGGCGACTCTCTCTTGCGCGGCGAATCGAAGCGGGGGTTTCGCGCTCTCGGCCGCTTCATCGTGCCGACCCGGCCCCGAAGACGCTTCTCCAGTGGCATCGGTAGCTTCTTCGCGGTCATGAGCGCCTCTTCGAACTCCGCAATCGACGCGGCAGACGCCGCGCTGCGCTCGTCGGTCTTCGACGGCACATAGTCCTCGAGCTCGAGCAACACGTGCAGGATCGACTTCGCCGACTCTTTGTCGGGAATCAGCCCACGCGCGGTCGCGTCTGGATCGAGCTGTGAGAACGGCGGAATCGGAGAACCTACGCACGACGGGCACCCGCCCGTGCACGGGCAGTCGTTGATCAGCTCCAGGCACGCGGTCATTATTTGATCGATAGTCTCGTACGCCTTGTGCGAAAATCCCAGCCCGCCCGGAAACCGGTCGTATACCAAAATTGCCGGTGCGTTCGCCGCCGATGAATCGACCGCAGCACCGATATCCATGATGTCGCACATCGAAAAGACCGGGATCACTTCTTTGATCACATTGGAAATACCGAGCAACCCTTCGCGCGGAACGCGCCCCGCCTTGCGCACGCGTGCATAGGCGCTTTCAGCCGGAATCAGCCACATGCCGTTCGTGAGGAGCGTTTGTGCGGGCAACTCGAGTGACCCGAATCCCAGCGAATCGCGGCTGCCGAACTTGATCTTCTTGAACATGTAGGTCAGGGACGTGACGGAAAGGTCCCCGAAA
>JAPUJU010000104.1 GCA_027296025.1 bacterium | reverse complement strand
AACAGCGGCGCAGCACTCGACCGGACGGTCGCATGCGGAGTTTGCGATTGCACGCGGCATCGCCGTCGAGCTGGCAGACGACGGGCCCGTCGTGACAGTAGTTCGTTCGCGCCATTCAAGTTGAAGAACGACGCCCGTGGCTGAGTTCCTGCCGGTTGCATGAGTTGAGTCCGTTACTGCTCGTCACTGTTCGGCTGCGTGTCGGTGTTGCGCTCAAACGGCGGCGCAGGGCGCCCGAACGGTGCAGTGTCGATGCCTTCTCCGCTTGAAATCAGATCTCTGACAAAATTGCGGCCGGCCGTGCCGTCATCATCCCACTCCCGCGCCTGCTCGATTTCCTCCTTCAGCTTGATCGCATCTACGAAAGTCGGGTGGTTGTACAGCGCGAGATTAACGTTCCAAAGAGCCTTGTCGTCATCACGTTGCGCGAAGTTTTGAATGGCTTCTCGGTATAGCGCCTGGGCCAGGCTCTCTCGTCCACCCCACATCATGCCTCGCCGAGCCCCTACGCGCATGCGTTCGATTTCGTCGAGTTGCTCGGCACTGTGACGGGCGAATTCCGCGTCGTCTTTGATAATTCTCACGGTGAGTAGAATGATCACTTCTTCCCGTTCCAGCGAATCGTTCCGTGAGCGGAACACATTACCTGCAATTGGGATGTCGCCCAGCAGCGGGATCTGCGCGCGGGAGTCGTCGTTAACCTCACGAAACAAACCGCCGATCAGAATCGTGTGGCCGTCCTGTACGATCACGGTTGTCGTCACTTCGGTGGTCTGCTCGAACGGCAACTCGGCAGTCGTCAATCCGCCGACGCTGTCCTCAGGGTGCAACTCCATGCGAACGAATCCGTCCGTTCCGATGAACGGACGAAATGAAAGTTGCGTACCTGTTTCAAGAAACTCGACCTTCTGCACGGCTGCGGTTTCGGTGACAGTCGTTGTGAGGTAGCCATCACGGCGACCGACATGGACAGTGCCGACCTGTTTGTTCAGAGCCAGTATCTTCGGGTTCGCAATGACAGTCGTATCGCTGATTTCTTCCAGCGCGCGGACAAACACCGCAGCGTCGCTCCAGATAATCCCGATCGACAGTCCACCATCCGGCACATTCGCGGCGAAATCCGTCGAGACCTTTGTGATGCCGCTACCGAATTCCGCTGCGGGCACGTCGCCGATCGTGATGCCGTCAATACCTGCGGAGTCGGCCGTGAGCGAAACGAAGTCGACGCCGCCGAGGAACGTGAAATCGACCCCCAACGCGTTGTCGTCCGTCAGCCGTGTGCGGAGAATCGTCGCCTCGATGAGCACTTGCCGCGGCCTTTCATCGATTTGTTCGACCATCGCCGCGATGTGCTCCAACCTCTCCGGATAGTCGTACACGATGACGAAGTCATTTCCCGTGAGCGAATCGCCCCCGGTCGCTTCGCGATTGGTGCGGATGCCTGTTTGCGCCGCCGGTGACGTGGTGATTGTGCCCCGCTCACTCAGGAGCGGTTCAATCGCTGCGACCACGTCCATCGCCCTGATATAGTTGAGCCTGATGAGGCGATGCGCCTGGGGAACAAGTTCTTCAACCGTGAAGACGTGAATCATGTTACCGCGGATCTGGTAGTCGCAGCCCAGTGGAATCAGGATCGCGCTGAGGGCCTGCTCGAATGTGGCCTCATAAAGATCGGCCGTCACATTCCCCTGCACCGAAGGGGAAGCGATGATGTTGCGGCGACCTCTTACACTCAGCATACGGAGCACCGTGGAAACCGGCATGTCGGCGGCGTGTAACTCCACCGTGCCTTCGGGGTCGATCTTCACCTCTTGCGCAGCCGCACGGGATTGGACCAGCAGCGCGCTCAACAACGAACACGCGGTCCAGAACCTGACGCATCCGTGCAATAGCCGCATCGATGATTCCTCGTACGCCTCGATCGTTTCACCCCGCTGATCTCCGATCGTTCTCGGATGCCAGCACAAGGGGCCAAACATACATTTCGTGCCGAACCCCGCGCGCGATCGACGGCTGGTCACGGATGCGCGCCCGGGTCACCGCCTCCTTCGTACCCTTGGCCAGCGGATTCGGGCAGGGCCGATCGTTCGCGCAACCCTTTATCGGCACTCCGGAATCGGACCTTCATGCGGCAATTTTCAAAATCTCGCCTTCTCCAGGCTCTCGCGACAAAACGCGGATCGAGCACACAAAAAAACCAGCCGAGACTGACCTGACCCCGTGATTTCGGTCCAACATGAGAAAAAACACTTCAAAGCAGATGGTTACTCCTTGGCGACGGGGTGGGCGTAGGACTTCAGTCCCATATTCGGCGCTCTGGGGTTTGCTCTCACACTAGGCGCTCTCTGAGAAATCGCCCTCGGTCACCATTGGGCCGCCCTGACCGCGTTCTTGCTGCCGAAAACGGCGGTCTAAGGCGATTGCCGGCGTGCGAACATATTTTTCAGACACCGCCTAGCCGACCCATGGGTTAACGGCACACGCCCGAGCGGAGAGGATCAGGCGATCGCATTTCTAGGCACGTTGCGGCCCGTTGCGGCCCTTTTGAATAGCTGAATGGTCTCACCGATCTTGTCGCGCGCACGGGCCGCACGCCGTTCTCACGACGCCTCCCCCACTCTCGCTAAAAGTCTCTGAGTCTCTGCCCGTGTCGCGCCTTCGGGTTAACGCACGGTTGGGCTCGAAGAGGC
>JAPUJU010000103.1 GCA_027296025.1 bacterium | reverse complement strand
GAATTCGGTGATTGAAAGTATCTGCGATATACAAATGACCGTCGTTGCCAAAAGCGATCCCGGCGGGACGGAAAAGTTCTGCGAGCTTCGCGGGTCCTCCGTCACCGCTCAGGCCCGCCGTTCCGATCCCGACAACCGTTTCAATGATACCGGTGGTCATATCCACTCGCCGGATCCGGTTGTTCAGCTCGTCGGCAATATAGAGGCATCCATCGGGGCCGAACTCGATGTCGCGAGGATTATTCATCGAAGCGCCCGACGCGGCGCCCCCGTCTCCGCTGAATCCCACGTTACCGTTGCCCGCCAGCGTCTTGACTGTGTTCGCGTTGAAATCGACCACGCGAATCCTTCCATTCAACGTGTCGGAGATATACAGGCGGTCCTGCGCGTCGATCGCCAGCGCACCGGCAACCGGCGGGTTGTTCCCCGCGGGGAAATTCAACTGCGCACTCAGCGGTGTTTCGTTCTCGCCGTTGTAACCGGCTATACCGGTACCAACGACGGTGTTCATCAATCCATTCGAGATTTTCCGGATTCGCTGGTTCCGCTGGTCGATGACGTAGTAGCTTCCGTCGGAGGCGAAAACGGTCTGCGTCGGCTGGTTCAGACGCGCGTCTTCGAACGGCTCGCCGTCACCGGCAAACCCGGCGCCGCGCCCGCAGGTTACATACATCAAGCCGGTCGATGGATCGTACTCGCGCAGTTTGTGATTGTGCCAGGCAGAGAGGAGAAGTTTCCCTCCCGAGTTCGGAATCTCGATAATGTCGGTTGGATGATTCAGGTTAACGTCCAGCGCGGGAACACCGGGCGGGCCCTCGAGGTCCTTGAGGTCCTCATCGCCGTCCCCGACAAACCCCGTCCCGATGACTGTTTCGAGTGTGTTCTGCGCGGTCACCCTGCGGATGACATGGTTGTTCCAGTCGAGAATGTAGGTTCCTGTGCTGGTGAACCGCAGGTCGGTTACCCAGTAAAAGTGAGAGTCCCTGAGCGGTTGTCCGCCCCCATCGTAGGCAGCCTTTCCCGTACCGGCCCACGTGCAGATGAATCCGGGCGTCGTTGGACAGTCGGCCAGTTCAACATTGAACGTAATGCTCCGCGACGCCATGCGGTTTTGGCTTTCGTCAAAAATACCATCGATTAAAATGGTGTGGGATTGGGTCGATTTCATCGGAAAAGTGGTCAGGAGAACCGTTCGGTTTCCCGACAGGAGCTCACCGGAAACTGTTCGAAGCGTGTCCGTGGAATCCGGTGTCACGATCGCGAAAAGCGTGTAGTTTCCGAGGTCCTCGGCGCTGACTTTCTCAACCGGTTCGTCGAATGTTATCCAGATCTGATATACGTCGGTGGCGGTCACGCCCTGAATCGTCGGGGGAATCACATCGGGCTCGGGACCGGACGAATCGCTGCACGCGGCAAACATCAGTGCGACTGTGGCGCCCGTGATCAAAGCGGTCAGGACGAAAATTCGATGTCCCCGCCTGGAGCAGCGCATTGTAGTATTGGGCATTCTTGTATAACTCCTGTGGTACGGCCTTGTTTCGGGGGTTTCTGGACGAGTGGGGCAGGAAAATTGACGCCGGTGAACTCTATCAAAATCACCGGAGTGTACACCAGAGATCCCCCGCCCGTGTGCAGATTATATCATATGGATGCTCGCAGTTCAAGACAGCTTTTGGACACGATCATTGACTTTGGGCCTCCTGTCGTATATATATGGAGCCAGGACGCCCCTGCTGCCCATCTATGCTTAGCTCCAATTTCTTTCAATCCAAATCACTTAGCTTAATCAGTCGGTGCTCATCGAGCATTCGACGGCGACTATCGCTCGTCGGCGCCGCCGCAATATCAATGCTCGTCATCTCCCGTCGCGGCACCACCGACGCCGGCGTCCCACCCGGCCCCGGACCTCCCGCCACATGGCGTTGGGAAGGTCCGATTGCCGAAGCAACCGCGCTGCGGGCAACATGGGGCTTGTCACCGGCGGACGTTTTCGCCGTCAGGAAATCTGGCAGCATCCTTCACTTGGGCGGGACGCGATGAACGTCGATGTCGAGCGGCACAACGGCAAATTTGTACGAAGTGTGGAGCCCCGGCGCGATGAATGCGTTCGCCGTCGGAGACGCCGGAACGATAACCCTGAACCAACGCGTGGGGAAGTTCGCAACAAAACGCAATGTTGCCTTCGGAGCTAGTCCACGCTAGTATTTCAGAGTGCGGCGCTCTAATGTGCGCGCACCTGTACCAGAAAGTGAGATGACCAATGAATATTCTTCTTCGTAGTGCACTCTTTCTCGCGCTTCTGCTCCTCTTCGGGTGCGGCGGGGACGACGACCCGGTGATTCCACCGCCTCAGCCGAACTGTACGATAACCCCGTCCGGCCTCAATTACGGTCAGGTGGATTTGGGAAAGACCCTGGACATGAGCTTTACGATCACGAACTCCGGAACCGACACGCTCCTCGGCTTGGTTTCCGAGGCGTGCCCGGACTTCAACATCCAGAGCGGCGACGGCGCCTATGCCCTTGCGCCCACCGAGTCGCGCATGGTGACGGTTACGTTCGCACCGACCGTGACGGGCACTCGCAATTGCATCGTAGGCACGGGGAACTCCGAATGTGGCGACGTGTCGTTGACCGGTGAGGGAGTCCCCCTCAGCAAGACGCTCGTCTCCTCTCTCGACAATACCTTGTACCAAGACGCGCTGGGCGGAATCAGCAACGGCATCGGGCAGTGGATGTTTGTCGGTGTCACGAAGGGAACTCCCTCACCGGGGGGCAATCCGGATCCCCCGGAAATCAGGC
>JAPUJU010000102.1 GCA_027296025.1 bacterium | reverse complement strand
GGGCGGTACTCGTCTTGCCGCAGCCTCGCGGGCCGGCGAAAAGGTACGCGTGTGAAATACGATTCGCCTGAACGGCCCGCTTAAGCGTACGGGTAATATGGTCCTGTCCAACCACCTCATCGAAGGTTTGGGGGCGCCATTTTCTTGCGAGAACTTCGTAGCTCAACGTGGACCTCCACATGAAACCGACCGCATGGTCGTCGCCGAGATTCGTTCACACCGATCGCTCGATTCCCAAGAGATCGTGCACCCGCCTCTGAACGCTGACACCGCTCCACCCCAATGGGTTAGCTCCAACCAGGTACCCCCATATCACATGACCAATCACCACTTACCGCTGCTACCTTCCGGTCCTGACGGGGTTCATGGGCGACCATTGCATGGGACCTGATTATCAACACCACTTCCATCCGAGAGGAAAACAACACCAAACGCCCGCGGGCAGGAGTTCGACCCCGCTATAGCGGATTGCGGGAAGAGGGCACCGCTACCTCCCCGTCTAGCACGACCTCAACTGGGAGACCAAAACTGGACTGGTGGAGATGAGCGGACTCGAACCGCCGACCCCCTCGTTGCGAACGAGGTGCTCTCCCAACTGAGCTACATCCCCACAGCATTTCCGTTCCACAATGTCTCGCTAATACGAAATGGCGGAGAGAGGGGGATTCGAACCCCCGGAGCGCTTGCACGCTCAACGGTTTTCGAGACCGCCCCATTCAACCACTCTGGCATCTCTCCACGGGAATATTACCGCATGCATCCCCGGGAGAGCAAGCACTCGTCCGGGCACCACAACAAAAGCCCCATTCGTCACTTAGAACGGGGCTACGCAATCCCTCTATCCCGTGCTCACTCAAGATTGCGTCTGATCTCGTGGTCTGCCCAGTGAAACCACATCGGAATGCGTATATTCAACCATATCGGTGCGTTCGGGGGCCAGCAGGCTGGCGGAGAGAGAGGGATTCGAACCCTCGGAGCACTTTCGCACTCACACGATTTCCAGTCGTGCCGATTAAGCCAACTCTCGCATCTCTCCGCGTATCCGGATTTGCAACACCCCGGCTATCCCCGCCGGCGACGGAAGAACTCCTGAACGAGCTCGCGACACCGGTCTGCCTCCACCCCCCCGATAACCGTGATCCGGTGATCCAAATCCGGCTCGTTGGGGATCGCCAGAACACTTTCACATGCACCCGTCCTCGGCTCTGCGGCTCCAAAGACGATCCGGGGAACCCGCGCGAGCAGCACGGCCCCGACACACATCACACAGGGTTCAACCGTGACAAAAAGGGTGCTCTCGGTCAGCACCCATTTGTCACGGGCTTCGATGGCATCCCACATCGCCACCACTTCCGCGTGCTCGAAAGGAAATCCCTTTTCCTCGCAGCGGTTGTGCCCGCGACCGACCACGGCCCCCTCGCAAACGACGACAGCGCCGATGGGAACATCATCGTGATGAGGGGCGCGCTCGGCTTCTTTGATCGCGGCCCGCATCCAGTAGCTGTCGTCCCTCATCGGTTACCGTACGGGGATGCTATAAACGAGCGCCTTGACGACCTTGATGGCCACCTCTTCGTAGTCGGGCGCATTGTACAGCGATGAACCTGGATCGCTGAAGACCTGGCCCGATCCGCTTCGGATGACCGTTCGCTCTTCAGACCGAATGCCTTCGAGAAAAGCCTCGTCGCTCGCGTCGAATAGAATCGTTCCATCCATGCCGATGATCGTCACCGTCGCCCCGACATACGTCGTTGCCGCGGAAGTTTCCTGCACGTCGATCTCGTCCTTCTGCCAGAGATCAACCACGCCGATCATGAGTGCATCGACGTGAAGAGCGTTGTTGAGCGTCGAGAGAAAATCCGGATCGACCGTTCTGGTCTTTCGCCATGTTTCGACGAACTGATTTCCCTCGGACTCCAAACCTTCCGTCTTCAGAGCGTAGAGGACCGACGTCGGCGCCATGAACACCCAGTCGTTACGATTGTTCAGTTCGACGCGGAATAGCTGGTCCATCATACGGGGCGCCATTCCGTCCGGGTCGTCCGCCTTATGCAATGAACTCGCAAACGGAAAAACGGCGATTCGTTCGATCGTCCCGTCCGTCATCGTCGGATCGATCTGGATGTGGACGGGGTGTTTTTTCTTGCAGCCCGTGGCGAGGACGAGCAACGCCAGTACTGCGAACAATAGGGCGTGTTTCATTAACAGATATCCTTTCGTTGCCGCGCGTTTACTTTAACGCCCGAAGCGTCCGGGTGTCAACCGCCCATGTCTGCGGTTAACTTGTTGCGGAAGCTCCGTTTGACACCTGCGTGGGCGACGCCTAGAATGCGTAATCACTATGACCTCCGACTTTCGAGCCGCCCGAATCCTCCTGCTGGGGGACGCGGAACAGATCCACCTGGAGCGCTGGGCCCGGTACCTCGGTGATATCGGCCACACGGTCCTCACGATCAGTCTCGAGAAAGGCTCTCACTTCGCCGGCGAGGTGCTGAAAATCGGGACACCATCCTGGTTGCCGCCGTTCATCCGCTATCCTCTATCGGTTCCGGCTGTTCGCCGCGAAGCCCAACGTTTCCGGCCAGACATTGTCAACGCGCACTTCCTGCCAAACTACGGAATGATCGCGGCGCTCCTCGGCTACACACCGTGGGTTCTGAGTACGTGGGGCAGCGATATCATGCTTCTCCCGCAAAGGAGCGCGTTCCACGCCTGGCGGACACGCTATGTGATCGGCAAGGCGTCCCACATTACGTCGGACGCCGATGTGATGACGCGCCGCCTTGCAGAGCTCGGCGCGCCGGCCGACCGCATTCATACATTTCCCTACGGCGTAGACCGATCCTTGTTTCACCGAACGGATGAGCCGCGCACGACGGACGGTCCGAGGATTCTGAGCAATCGGAAGTTGGAGTCACTTTATAGTATCGATACCCTGCTGACGGCCTTTCCCCGCGTTCGGTCGGAAGCACCCGAGGCAGAGTTGACGATCGCCGGCAAAGGATCCATGGAAGGCGAACTGAAAAGACAGGCCGAGCAGACAGGTGAGGGAAAGACCATTCGTTTTGCCGGGCTCGTGCCCCACATCGAACTTCCCGCGCGCCTTCGCCAACATGACATTTTCGTCTCGGTCAGTCTTTCGGACACGACGTCGGTGTCGCTCCTTGAAGCGATGGCCTGCGGTGTCTTCCCGATTGTCAGCGACATCCCGGCAAACCGCGAGTGGATACGGGACGGTGAGAACGGTTACCTCGTCCCGACACAAGATCCCGGTGCTCTGGCACACGCGATTGCAAGGGCATGGAAAAATGTGAATGTACGCCGGGACGCCGCCGACGCCAATGAGGAGATTATCCGATCGAGGGCCGACTGGACCGAAAACATGCGGGCGGTCGCCGAACTGTTCGACCGGCTCCTCTGCGAATCCGATGGTGTTAAACCTTGTTCTTGACCCGTAGCGAACGAATACGATATAACAGAGGAGTCGGAATTACGGAACAGCTTGGAGGGAATAGGCTCACATGACGTACGTCGTAATCGATAACTGCCTGAAATGCCGCTATACGGATTGCGTGGTCGTTTGCCCGGTCGACTGTTTTCATGCGTCTGCAGAAATGCTTTACATCGATGCAGACGAGTGTATCGACTGTGGCGCGTGCGTTCCCGAATGTCCGGTGGAAGCAATCTACCCCGAAGACGAACTCCCCGAAGACAAAAAGGAATGGCTGCCAATCAACATTAAGAAGGCGCCCGAGCTCCCCGTTATTACGGAGAAAGAGGACGCCCTCCCTACTGCCGAAGAGCGAAAGAAAGAGCTCGGTTACTAGCCCTTCATAATTTGGCGACAGATTAGTGCTGCGAATCCCCGTACGCTTTTTCACCTGCGGTGATGCGAACCTGAAGATGGTTCTGGCGCGGTGGTAACGGGCACGTGGCGAAATCCGTGAAGGCGCATGGCGGATTGTAGGTTTTGTTGAAGTCGAGAACAACACGACCGCTCTCGTCGGGAGCATCCGCGTATAGAAAGCGACCGGCTGCATACGTTTCCATTCCGTTCGTTTCGTCTCCAAGTATAATAAACAACTGCTCCGCGCCGGGCGCCGCGATGGGGGTCAACTCGTAGGTTCTACTTTCGATCTCGAATACAAGTGTTCCCGGTGTTGGCCGGCTGGCTTTCATGTCGTTCACGTCGATGATGGACAGGACCTGCGGCGTCTCGTGCGGGACGAGTTTTGCTTCTATCTTCCATCGCTCATCGACAGGATAGCTCGGGATGCCCCCAAACTCGACCCGCTCCGCCCATTTTTCGTCTTTCGCTCGAATACCGAACGTGCTGGAGCGCTCGATCACGTAGAAGTTCAGCGACCCGTGGACGAGGACCGTCAGCTCGTGATCCTCATCACTGTCGGCGTACATCCGAATCGTGGTGACCGCCTCTCCGTTGTGCGTCACCTGCACACCCTTCTCAACGGAAAAGACGACCTCCCTGCCACTGTACTCGAACGTGCCGAGGCGCGACGGCGCCAGGAGAGCCGCATAAACGATGTCGTTGGATGGGTCGGAGCCGACCGTAGTCTTTCCCTCCGTCAGCCAGTCCAGACCGACGAGAGAGAACCATCCGGTGGGACGCTTCAACCGCTCGATTCGCCCGGCACGCCATTCCTCGATGCTGGCGACATACGGATTCGTCCGCTCTTCCGAGCGGGGCTCTCCAGAGACGAGCACGATGACGCCGAGAAGACCGGCGACGGATAGACTCAGGAGGGTGGTGCGCTTCATAATGGGCGCAGTGTACCCGACGACCGAGGAGAAGTCAAATCCCGCAACTGTCTCGCATTCAAATTCGTTAAGCTACTGAATCGCTGTCGGCGACGACGTTTCGAGTC
>JAPUJU010000101.1 GCA_027296025.1 bacterium | reverse complement strand
GAGAAAATGACCTACGACGTGGAGGTCGAAGACCCATATCACAATTTTGTGGCGAACGGTATTGTTACCCATAATTCGGTCAACGAGTATTCAACACGATATTCAATCGCCATCGATGCTTCACAAACCACTCCATCCGATCAGTGGCGGCTGCAGTCCAAGTCAAGCAAACAGGGCAGCCAGGGTACGATCGATCTCGTGCGCGGTGAGGCCTTGTCGCTGCAGGAAAAACAACTGCAGGACAACGCCCGCAGGATTTACCAGGAGCGACTCGATCACGGGGTCGCCCGCGAGCAGGCACGCAAGGATCTTCCACTCTCGACGTACACGGAAGCCTACTGGAAAATTAACCTCCACAATCTTTTTCATTTCCTGTCCCTGCGCATGGACGATCACGCGCAACTCGAGATTCGCGAATACGCCCGGACGATCGGCGAGGAAATCGTGACCAGGTGGGTCCCGATCGCGTGGGAGGCCTTCCAGGATTACCGGCAATCGACAATGGGATTCTCCCGGATTGAAATCGACATCGTCGCAGCGCTCGGCGCCGGTGACACCGACGGTGCGACCGCACTCATCGGCGAACTCGGCTGGCTCAAGCGCAACGAGAAGGGTAAGCTGCTGAAGCACCGGGAGCGCAACGAGTTCGAGGCGAAACTGACTCGTTTGAACATACCGATTCCCTGGCGAAAATAAGCCGGCCTCTCGCCACCACTTTCTTCCGGCGCTGAACGGAACGCGCACCCCCCCGATCGATTAGCGCCTGCAACGACTTTCCGGTTGTCCCCCTGCCGATCCGTGCTACCCTCGACGTGTCGCGATTTAGACACAAACCGTTCATCCTTGAATGACCGAACCGAAAACGAGCATCCGCATTGCCATGTGGTCCGGCCCTCGGAACATCTCCACGGCGTTGATGCGCTCGTGGGGCAATCGCCCGGACACGTTTGTCTGCGACGAACCCCTTTATGCTCACTACCTGAAGGTCACGGGGATCGACCATCCCGGCCGTGAAGAGGTCATGGACAGTCAGAATACGGACTGGAAAACTGTTGTCGAAGAACTGACCGGCGAGGTCCCCGATGGCAAAACTATTTACTACCAGAAGCACATGGCTCACCACCTTCTAGAGAACATGGATCGGGACTGGATCGACTCCCTGGAGAACGTTTTTCTTATTCGGGACCCGCGCGAAATGCTCACGTCACTGCTTCGTGTGACCCCGAACGCGACGGTTGCGGACACGGGCCTCCCGCAGCAGTGGGAGTTGTTCGAACGGCTGCGCAAGAACCGTGGGAAAATCCCGATCGTCATCGATGCGAAGGACGTACTCGCAAAGCCCCGAGAATTATTGAGTCTCCTTTGCGATGAAGCAGGGGTTCCGTTCAACGAGGCCATGCTCAGTTGGCCGGCCGGCCCCAGGGAGACAGACGGCGTATGGGCGAAGTACTGGTACACTGCAGTTGAGAAGTCGACCGGGTTTCTGCCGCACGTGCCAAAGCCCGACCCGGTCCCGGCTACCCACGATTCCGTCCACGAAGAATGCAGAGAGTATTACGACCGGCTTTACACCCACCGTTTGAAATTGGGGTAGTGCACGTGAAGCAGGAATTCAACGACCAGAACCGGGACCTGCTTGTTAACATAAACGGCGCGTTGGTCCATCGCGACGATGCAGGCATCAGCCCGTTCGACAGTTCAGTCCAGGGCGGGGATGCGGTCTGGGAAGGATTACGTCTATACGATGGACGGATCTTTCGTTTGACCGAACACCTCGACCGGCTCGAAGCGTCCGCGCGCGCGATCTCCTTCACCGACATCCCGCCCCGTGAGGACATCATCCAAGAAATTCGGCGGACCCTCTCAGCAAACACGATGCACGACGGGGTGCACATTCGTCTGACGCTGACTCGTGGCCTCAAGGTTACCTCAGGGATGGATCCACGTCTCAACACGACCGGGCCGACGCTCATCGTGCTGGCCGAGCACAAGCAGCCGGTGTACGCGACAACGGGCGTGAGACTCGTCACCAGCTCGGTCCGGCGATTTCCACCGGAGTGCCTGAATGCGAACATTCATCACGCCAATCTCATCCAGTCGATCATGGCCAAAATAGAGGCGACCGACGCCGGCGCCGATGACGCCCTGATGCTCGACACGCAGGGTTTTGTCGCGGAAACCAACGCGACACACATCTTTATCGTCACGCGAGATGTCGTGCGAACGCCGCACACGCGTTCGTGCCCGGTGGGAGTGACGCGCGGAGCCGTGATTGAGATCTGCGGCAACGAGGGAATCGATTGCGCCGCCCATGACCTCACGCTCGAGGATATCTACGAAGCGGATGAAATGTTCTGCACGGGAACGATGGGCGAACTTACCGGTGTTATCAAAGTCGACGACCGGACCATTGGCACGGGTCAGGTGGGACCGATGACGCGGCGGCTCTCTGAGCTTTTTCGGCGGTTGACCGCGTCAGAGGGCTACGGAATTGCGTAGCATCTTCGCATGATGCTCGCTGCGTTCCGCAAAACATGTCTTTGCCACATTGCGGCTAGCTTTTCGAGATGGAGAGGCGGATGTTTGCCAGGAGTTCGTTCGCCTTGGCGTGCTCCGAATCGGGAGCGAGTTCTTTGTAGTCGGTGAGGGATTTGATCGCGGCGTCGAAGTCCTCGCTCAACGCATTGACCAACCCCAGGTTGAAATGCACGTTCGGAAACTCGGCATCGAGTTCCGCGGCCACTTCGTAGTGGAGCTGGGCGGGGCGAAGATCCCCCGCGTCAAAGTAGAGGTTACCAAGATCGTAATGGGATTCGAAGTGACTCGGCTCGTATTTGAGCGC
>JAPUJU010000100.1 GCA_027296025.1 bacterium | reverse complement strand
CGTTGGGATCTGATGACGGTCGGTAAAGAGGTTGTGGCGAGATGTAGGCGGGTCCGCCACGCGGTGCCAACATGTAACCCATCATAAAGGGCATCCAAAGCGAAGAACCCGACCGACGACGGCATCGGTCATATCCGAAGTCAGAGTAACATTGGCTCGCAGAGCTATACCGGGGGGCAACCTCGTTGTGCAGCTTCTGAGCCTTTTCGAATTCTGCCCTACAGACGACTTCCTCCTGTTGGCCAGCGCTGATGCAAGCTTCGACGGAGGGATAGGCCAGGACATCTTCTTGCGTCTCTCCGCAGGCGAGGAGAGTGGGCGCAGTCACCGAAAGGAGGGCGAGCTTGAATATGTTTACAGCTTTCATTCGCTGCACCTCTTCTTCAGGTCGTCATGCTGGCAGCATTCAGGATGCCGGCCACCAGCGAACACGTACCGAGCCAAATTCCCGCGGCCACTTCATCTTTCTGAATTCGTTCGGAAATGCGCGGCATAGGAAGGCGAATGAGGAGATAGACGAGCACCTGAACGATCAGTGCGATCACGCCCCATAGCACCAACTCGATGACATTGACGGAATAGAACTTGATAATGGCGAGGGGCAGTGCGAACCCGATCAAACTTCCGGAAAAGGCAACCGCGGCCGCGGTCGAATTTTCCTTAATGAGGGCGAGCTCGTTATGTCTTGTGACGCGCGTGTAGACAAACACGAAAAAGAGTGCCAACGCGGAGGCGACAACGAAGAAAATCAAAAACTCCGAGAGATTCGTCAAAAACGTGACAACCTGCTCGTTCATTCGAGTCTCCTAATCCGTGGCTCAGCTCCCCAGGGCCTGTCGCCTGTAACTGTACCCTCGGCCTAGATCACTTTCAAATTGGACGATTCGAGGTCCACGCCGACCATCAGCTCGACGGTTTGTTCGCCTTCGTAAGCTTCAACCGAAACCAACAGGTATTCGTTCTTCTTTCCTTCTTCCAGATTGCGTCCATAAAGCATGACCTTGTGGTATACATCGCTGCATTCGTCGGAGTCCGGATCTTCATACACCGATTCGGTGAATTTCACCGGTTCCACGTATCCTTCGGAGGTGTCGAACCAAATGCGCGAGTATTCGGTTCCGTCATCGAGTCGAAACATCTGTGCGCCAAGTTTTCCGCCCTCTGCTGTCCACAGTGCCCAGGCTCCGTCACTATCGGGGTAATAACTCTTGTACGGCACAAAAAGGGTCAGTTCTTCTACATGTTGGTCTTCCATACCCGCCACGGTCATGACCTGGATCATGGTATCGTCGCTTGCGTAGTAACGATGGGCGTAGGCCGAATCCCCCAAATCGATATAACCTTGAGAAACGATGATCATCGTCTCTTCGGGCAGTTCGATATGAAGATCCGCTGCATGCATGCGCAATGGCAGCGTATCGATATCTACGGCGGCGCCAATGCGGAGCCCGAACGGCGTGGCAAAGTCTTCGTCTTCGTCGCCTTTGGAGATCTTGTTCTTTAGGTCACGGACGCCGCTCTTGACGATCGACTTTATCGTTCTTCTGAACACATTACCTCCACATCGTCTGCTGGGTTGTTTTGGTGTCGCCGCCCTTATGTCGAACTCAACACCCGCCAGTCGATCTGCGCCGGATCGATCCGCTGATCCGCCATGAAATACAGAATCATCCCGGGGCCGACCCGATCATCCAACGACGCGTTCAGTTTCAGATCGTCGCCCAGGGTGCTTTTTGCAACGCCAAACAATGTTGCGTCATGTTTGGTTTTCAGTTCCGAGAATAGTGCCCCGTAGGTGACCGAGTCGACGTCCGCCGGTACTCGGAGGCTGAACTGGGTCGGACCTACCAGGGTCGACAGAAGTTGGCGCTGGACTCGACTTGACCCTGGATCCTGCCCCGAACGGACCATCATCTCGATGGAAAGTGAGACATTGCATTCAGCGCGGGGGCAATGAGCCTTTAGGAGGTCCGCGAAACTCTGCTGATCAAAATAGGCGACAATATGGGCGTCGCCATTCACAGCCGCCGCACCCAAGGCTGCCGCCAGGGTCTCGTTATCATCATGGCCAAACACGATGACAAAAGTTGCGTTCGCCACTCCAGCGCGTCTGAGGAGATCCGGCGTATTCAGGGCGGCTCCGCGAATGAAGCGGACTTGATCCGGCATCGGATTTTCGATCGTTTCGGAGGAGCAAAGGACGATTTCACGTTCGTGCTCTCGTTGTCCTCCGCGTATATGATCCACCATCCGCTGGGTGCGTGAACCATGCCACCCCAGAATGACGATATGATCATGCGATTTTTCGTAGTTCGCTAGTCCACGCAATTTCTTCTTCCACTTTTCCGAAAACTGCTGTACGACCTTGGCGATTATTGTTGTGAATAGGGCGATACCGCCGGGCATGACCCACAGAATGGTGATAGCGCGCCCCGCCGCGGTGGCCGGTGCGTAGTCGCCGTAGCCGACGGTCGTCGCCGTGGTGGCGTAAAAGTACCAGAATATCTCGCTGCTAGCGATTTTCTCGCCGCCAATCACGGCAATCAGACTCCAGGATGCCGCAAAGTGAATGACCGTCAAAGATAGGACGGCGTCCCAAGTGACCTCCGAAATTCTCGTGTATAGGCGTTTGGCGACACGCGACCATATCGGATACATGGCCTGCACATATCCAAATTCGCAATCTTGCGCAAGCTGTGTCGTTTCTCACGAGCATGATCCCACCTGGAGGCCGGTTTTCTCAGCCTCTTGGTCCCGGCCCCGGAGACCCGGACCCGTCACGCTCCAGCGCCCGTGGAGCGCGATGGAGATGGCAGTCGATATCGACGAGGGGGGGAGGGGGCCCTGCCGGGGGGGGCTTTCGGTTGGGGCCGTCTGGGGGCCGTGGGCCGTCGCCGGTGCCGCCCAGTGCCGCGGTGCGCCGCTTCTGGCGGCATGACCCACAGACTCCTTATGTGGAGGTCGCTGTATGTCGTCAGATCTTCTCGGACAATTGGACCGTTCTTCTTCGAGCCACGCAGGGTACCAGCCAAGTACCAGTTTCCGCGAGCTGAGAGCGCGCTAAACCGTTAAAATGAAACAGCTTGGCCGGTATGCGGTGCGGGTTCGAGTCCCGTCCGCCCCGCCACAAGTCATTGCCATGGCTCTTCTTGGGAAGTCCCAGTGATGCTGCTTCGCTTCGTTGTCTTCTGCGGCTGCGCGTTCGCGTTGGCCGGCTGTCACACCATCGATGCGGTCCATCGAATCGCACGGCCAAGCCCCGTTACGGCGGTCTCGGTCGAACCCAGCCAAGATCGCGTAGCCTGGCTCGCGGAGTATCGCGAGCCGCCCGGTGGCCTGGATCCCATTCTGCACAGAATCTTCGTCCGAGGGGTGACGAAGCGGGGTCACCTCAATCTCGATCCGGATTCCACTTGCGTGGCTTCCGTTGAAGGCGACGGCCGGCCTGGTTCGCCTCTTCGGGAGCGAGAATCTCTTCTGGGTTCGCATTCGTACGTCCCAGCGCGAGATGTGTCCAAACGAACGACTTCACAGGCCTGTGAAAACCAGCTTCGACTTCGACTCTCCGGAGCGGCGCGAACCCCAGAAGCCAAAGCGATCATCGTGCAGAATCCGTCGGCCGAGCCTCTGTTCGAAGCTGTCTTCCCTACCGAACGCCCCGCGCTCGACCCCAAGCGCTGGGGCTGGCTCCTCGTCGCTCCGGCTCTCGATGCGGGAACGATCGCAATAGGAATTCCAATCGGTGGAATCGTCGGCGTGATGGAGGGAATCGTCATCGGGTTGCTTGCGGGTAGCGGGCTTCTCCAACCCACGGAGATTGGGTTTCCGGTGCTCGTCCTTACCACCACCACTGGGGACGGAACCTCGAAGGACCGAGTCTTGGCTCGC
>JAPUJU010000010.1 GCA_027296025.1 bacterium | reverse complement strand
CTGGGTGACACCCTCGCGCATAACCTGTGTGATGAGAGGGGTCTTCTCCGGGTTCACGATGCAGTCGCGAATCGTGCCGGTGGTGACGAGGACCTCCACGGCCGGCACCATCCCCTCGGTTTTCAGAGACGGCAGGAGTCGCTGCGAGATGACCGCCTGGAGTGTCGACGAGAGCATGTAACGAATCTCCTGGTGCTGGTGCGGGGGAAAGAAGGAAATAACGCGGTTCACCGTCTGCTGAGCGTCAATCGTGTGAAGCGTCGTCAACACGAGATGCCCCGTGTCCGCGGCACTCATCGCAACCTCCATCGTCTCCCGGTCACGAATCTCACCGATCAGAATTACGTCGGGATCTTGACGAAGAATGTGACGAAGGGCTTCGCCATAGGTCGCCGTATCGCTGCCCACCTCGCGCTGGTTGACAATGCTTTTCTCGTCCCGGTGAAGAAACTCAATGGGGTCCTCAATGGTGATAATCGCCGCGTTGAGATTCGTATTGATTTCTTTGACCATCGCGGCCAGGGTCGTCGACTTACCGCTGCCGACGGTCCCAGTCACGATGATCATGCCACGAGGACGGAGAGACAGATCGCTGATCACCGACGGTAGCCTCAGCTCTTCGACTGACTGGATTTTTACCGGCACGTGCCGGAAGACCATCGCGATGGTATTGCGCTGCACGTAGCAATTCGCACGAAATCGTGCAAGACCCGTCACACCAAAGGCAAAATCGATCTCCTTCGTCTCCTCGAAGCGCTCCCGCTGGGCGGGCGTAAGTATCTGGTGGGCAATTTCTTCGAGGTCCTTGGGCGTCGGAGCCGGCACCTGGAGCCGCTGCAGGCGACCGTTGTGGCGCACAACGGGTGGAATTCCGGGCTTCAGGTGCAGATCAGACGCGTTGAGCTGCACCAACTGCTCGAGCAATTTCTTGATGTTCAATTATGTCACCTCGTAACTTACGCCGCTTCAACGAGAAAGAGAGGCTGTCCGAATTCTACGGGCTGTCCGTTCTCTACGAGTACCTCTCGGACCACCCCGGGAAACTCGGCCCCGATCTCGTTCATCAGCTTCATCGCTTCCACAATACATACCGTCTGTCCACTCTGGACCGGCTGGCCCACGTCGACAAACGCATCGGCATCCGGTGCCGGCGATCGGTAGAACGTTCCGACCATCGGCGAAGTTATCTGTCTCAAGTTTGATGCCAGTTTCGGACCTGAGTCCGCCGAGGAAGCAGATCCTGCGGGTTGGCCCGCGGAAACCTGCGGCACTGAGTCGTCGGGAGAGAGTGGCGTCACTGCAGCCTGGGAAACACCCTTGGAAATACGGATTCGTTTCTTACCTTCGCAGATCTCGAGTTCGTTTATTCCGCTTTCTTCCACGAGACGGATAAGATCTGCAATTTCCTCTCTACGCATGTCATCTCCTTACAGAGTCGCGCATCCTAAACGCGCGTGACATATTTTCCGGTTCGCGTGTCTATCTTGAGAACATCACCGCTGTTAACAAAAAGCGGGACATAAACAAGCAAACCGGTTTCCAGGGTCGCCGGTTTGTTGCCGCCTTGAGCGGTATCACCGCGCAAGCCCGGCTCGGTTTCTCGAACCTCGAGCTCGACAAAGTTAGGCACCTCGACGACCAGCGGTGTGTCGCCGTCGAACAGTATGTCGATCTCAATGTTTTCCTTGAAGTACACCTTCTTGTCGTCGACCATTGCCTCCGAGAGCGGGATCTGTTCGTACGACGACTTGTCCATCATATAGTACAGGCCACCCGATTCGTAAAGGTACTGGTAGGTTCTACGCTCGACACGGACTTCCTTCACCTTCTCACCCGCGCGAAACGTGTTGTCTTTGACCTGGCCTGTGATCAGATTCTTGATCTTCGTCCTGACGAACGCCCCACCTTTGCCCGGTTTGACGTGCTGAAATTCGACGATGGTCCAGTACTCGCCACCCATGTCCATGATCATGCCGTTGCGAAAATCGCTCGTATCGGCCATCCGTTGCTTCCTTCCAGAAACACCGCCGCTAACCTGTAGCACGAACTCTGACACAAATAGTAATGAATCGGTTTGAAGGTGACAAATAGAAATTTGGATGGGTCTAGCCGCCCATCTCACCCAGCCAGCGCCTGAAACGCTCCATGCTGTCCTTGTCGTCGATCGTCGGGCCGCCGCGTTCCCTGCGGCGCTTCCGGGCTGATTTGACCGTAACGCCGACAGGGTGCCCCTTCTCACCGGGGACTTTGCCCGGATCAACGCTGCGCTCCGAATCGAGTTCGCTGAATCGAACCGTTTCGTTATCCACGTCGTCCTCTTTCTCGGGGGTCGCAGTGTCGGCCGTTTCCTCGTCGATGGGTTCTTCGAACTCACCCGGAAGCTCGCTGAGCCTTTCCTTCACGAGTTCGTTGTCGGGATTCCTTTTCTGGATCCCTTCGTAGATCGTCCGGGCCTTCTCGATGTATCCCTGGGAGGCGAAAATCTCCGCAAGGGTTATTGTCGCAAGTTCGTCGGAAGTTTCGATGTCATCGCTGGTGAGAATCGGTGCGGCGGTGCTTGGAGGTTCGGACGGTCCGCTGTCGAGATCATCGTCCGTCATCGCACCGAGCGCCACCGATGCGTCGTCGTCATCCGGCTCATCGTCCTCTGCTTTCTTCGCAGAAGATTCGGTCGATTCCTCCGACGCACGCTGCCCCTCGATCTCCTCGTCGATCATTCGCACCGTCTTGTTGACGTCCTTGTTATTGGGATCGAGAACGAGAATCTGTTCGAGGTGAATCCGAGCGAGCTTAAAGTCACCGCCTTCGGCCTCCATCATCCCAAGAAACTTCAACGCGACAAGGTTGTTCGCGTCAAGGTCCAATACTTTTTCGAACGTCCCCATCGCCATTTCGAGATCACCCTTGTCGTAGAAGCATTTTCCCCGAACCACGTAGCCGCTCACGTACGTCGGGTGCCTGGCGATCCCCTTTTCGCAGATTTCGAGGGCCTCGTCGAGGCTTCCCATCTTCCGACATGCGTCGGCGAGCGGTACGAACGAGAACCCCTCGGGAGCCTTCCGGTACCTCTCGAAGAGCTCTTCTAATTCTGGATGGATATTGTCCATAACATGTTCAGGGACCACCGCGACACAGCAGCCTCTCGCCGATCCGGATGTCCAAGGCACGATTTCCGGCGTGCGCCTCCACTCGAATACCGGCTAACCAATTACAACACTTAAGGTTATGTTGTTTTGATGTATCTGGTCGTAGTGCTCCCGGCATACGATTCCGTCTAAAAATAGCACTTCTCGTGCCAACACGACTATTGCAAAATACGTCTTGAAACGCGCCCCGCTAGTCGAACCGGAAGGTTTCCGCAACGGCATTCAGCTCCCGAAACAGGATGTGCTTCGGCAGCCCGGGAGCAAACACCAGCACGTCGACGGCCCACAACAACCGGTCGCCCTCCCTGAACATGAAATACGTTTCATAGTAGCCGCCCGCCACCGAGCGGGAGTTACTCCAATACCCTTCCATCTTGATCGCCACGTTGTCACCGAGTTTCGTTAGGGAAAATGTCGTACGGGTCGAGTCCATCTCATCACCGTTGTAGCGCTGCCAGACATAGTCCCTCCTGGCGTCGTAGAGCTTCTTTGCATCCTTCAGCGTCGGCTGTGTCTCCCAGTCGAGCCAGAAGATACCGAGCAGCCGTACGGGCCCGTCGCGGATGATTTCGATGCCCGCAGGGTTCATTTCTTCCCTGAGCAAGCGGTAGAAAACAGGCACCTCGATGTGAAACCCGTACGTCTGGTAGAGGCGCCGGGAGAGTTTGCTTCGTTTGTTTTTCATCAGGTAGGCACGCAGGCGCTTTCGACAGCTGCGTTCGATCAGATCCGGCATCTCTTCCCCGCGCACGTCCAGGACTTCGCGGAGATCCGAGTCCGTTCCGGCAGTAACGACGAGCGTAAACTGTCCCGGACCCGGGTAGTTTTCCTTGGCGAACAGGTTCGACTGCCCCTCGCGTGTCCTTGCGACCGCATCCTCACCGAGCAGGTCCGCGATCTGCTGCCCGATGAGCGAGGTCGGATCCGCGACACCACAGATGACGACATTCTTGTCCAGCGAGGCTGTCGGAAGTTCCGATGCGTTGATGTGGCGAATGCGGAATTGCTGGTCGGCGTCCACGTAGTAGTTGAGTGTTCGCGTCAGATGCCGCTCAACGTCGCCTGCCAGATAGCCTTTCCGGCCGTCCTCGGTGACGACGACGACCTCGGAATACGACCCGGGCGGCGGCATAGCCGATTCGAAACAACCACTGAGCCCGACCGCTGAGCAAAGCGTAATTATCCCCGACAATCGCTTCATCATGTCTGAATACTAATCGGAGCACGGGCTGATCCGCAAAGTAATTTCGCGGTAACCCGTGCTCCGGGATCTGCAACGATGGGAGGTGGAGTAATCTGTTAGTGGCCCTCACAGCCGCATTCTTCGAGCCTGGTGCGCAGGTTCACTACCATACGCTCGAGCTGCTCGGCGCGTTTTTCATCCGACATCTTCAACTCTTTTACCGTGAGCAACTCGGAGGACATATCCTCTCTGAGGGCTCCTTCAGTCTTGGCCGGCGAAGCTGTCGGGCCCGTAGCAACGGTCTGAATCGTAAAACCTCCAAACGGACCGAAGCGAGGCGCGCGATTCACGTTGTTCATGCCGTCGGCATCGCTATCCGTTCGCTTCGCGACCTGCTTGGCAGCGTTGTCATTCAGCAGTGAACTTCCAGGAAAGCCCGGCGACTCCTCCAACGCGATCTCGGCCGGAGCATCAGAAGCAGGCAGGTTATCGACAGAGACACCCGCGGGACCAAAACTGAAATAGCCGACGGCGATCACAACGACCAGAGTGGAAAGAGCGCTGAACGCGAAGCGCGTGTTCCATGAACGAACCCAGCTGGTGTGCGAAACGTAGTCCTTCGCCAGCGCGTTTCTCTCCCTCGCCAGGCGCAGCCGTACCTTCCACGTAAAGTTCTCATCCAGCTCCTCGGGCGCAACCCGGTGAAGCAGGTCGAGGCTCCGGGATAGGCCCGACGCCATCTTCTCGCACGAACCGCACGCACCGAGATGTTGCTCGAGTGTCAAACGATCCTGTTCGACAATCACACCGTCAATAAAATCGTAAATATGTTTCCTGGCGCGACGGCAATTCATGGGGTCCTCCTAGAAGTCGACGCCTTTTTCCAGCAGGGGCTCGACAATTTTCCTGAAATAGTTTCTTGCACGATTTATCCTCGATCTCACCGTTCCGAGCTTGAGCCCGGTCGCAGCAGCGATTTCTTCGTAAGATAACTGGTTGATCTCTCTCAAAACAAAACTCGTTCGGTACTTTTCCGGGATCTTTCCGATTGCCCGGTTGATCATCTCACTCAGTTCTCGATCATTGGACGTCTCATCAGGTCCTCGCGCGGGATCGACGAGGTCAATCGGTCTGTCATCTTCTTCGCCGTCTCGACCACGCCCCCAGAGCGACAACATCCGAGGGGCCCGCTTCTTCGACCGCATTCTGTTTCTTACAAGGTTCGTGGCAATCGTGTAAAGCCATGTCGAAAACTTCGCGATCGTCTTGTATTTGTCCGCATGAATGTAGGCCTTCACGAAGGCTTCCTGCGCGATCTCCTCGGCGTCATCCCGGTTTCCGACCATCCGGAAAAGGTAGTTGAACAGGCGCAGCTTGAACCGGTCGACGAGAATATCGAACCCGTCGTTGTTTCCCTTCGCGACCTCCTGGATCAAGTCCTCGTCGGTCAACGTCTTCAGACGAGCCTTCTGCTTGAAGGTATCCGCGTACACCTGCATCCTTTCGTCTTCTGATTGTACTCAGGGTACCAGGCAAAGTTCCGCCGGAAAGCGGCAAAATCGCCCCCCGCAGCGGACAGAAATCGGGTCCATGTTATCTATAACACGTTATACTTAAGTCAATTAGACGCTCTGAGTCTGCACCGCCACTGTCGGTCCTCGAGCTGCATGACCACCTCATCGAGCCGCGGATCCTCGCTCGGCCCAGACCACCGGTACCTGACCTTCAGGCGGTCATTCGTTCCCTCACCCAACCGGACGGGCCAGACGGCCTCGGTCAGGCGGCCATTTCCCGCCGCGAATACCAGCCGGAATGACTCCCCCTCGGTCTTTCCCCTGACGGACACCCCTCCGTCCGAGCCCAGGCGCATCTCGACCCATTCAAGCCGCGCGCACGCCGGGCGACCACCCAAGGTCAAGTGCAATGCGTTCGTCAGCTCGAACTCCATCTCGAGAGACGTCTGGAGAAATTCCTCTGCTGCCTCGCCCTCGTGGTAGATCCCGCGCTCGCGATCGATGACCCGCAAGGTGTCGCGAACGAGGGAGAAAACGAAATCTTCGCGGTGAGCGCCGAAAAGAACCGTGCTGGTGAACTCGAAAGTAACATCACCGTCAGGCGTCGCCTGGAGGATGATCTTTCCCTGCAAACGTTGTTCGTTCGCATCAATCGTCGCCCTGCCCATCAAGCGTAATCCGCGCTCGAAGCCGGCACCGGCGAGGAGCGAATCCAGACTCTCACAGCGTATCGTGCGCCGCGCCCCGCGAAGTCCGGAACAGCCACCCAACCCCGGCCCGACGGATAGAACAAGTATGATTGAAACGATCAAAAACCTGGACAGAGGCCCGCGAGGGATCATTCAATTCCGTTTCTGTTCACGAAGCGCCTCCATCTTTTTCTGCACCTCAAGGTTGTCACCCCTGAGCCGGTTCGATTTCTCATACGCGTCGAGCGCTTCGTCGTAACGATTCATCGACCGGTATGCGTCACCGAGATGCTCGAGTATGACCGGGTCTTCGCCCACAAGTTCGACTGCGCGCTCGAGCTCTTGAACAGCGTCGTCCAACCTGCCTTTCTTGTAGAAGACCCACCCGAGGCTGTCGGTGTAGTAGCCGTTTTCCGGGTCCGTTTCCAGTGCGGTGCGAATCAGCCGTTCTGCAAGATCGAGATCCCGTCCCAGCAGCGCCAGAATGTAACCGTAAAAGTTGCAGACCGTCGGGTCATCGGGCGAGCGTCCGTGAAGCTTCTCGAGCAGCGCCGCGCCTTCCTCGTGGCGCCTGAGTTTCTCGAGCACGCTGACGTAGTTCAGAATGGCTCGTTCGTTCTCCGGATCCAGTTCAATGGCTCGTTCGAGATGGCGTTGCGCCTCGTCCAGCGCATCCAGACTCTGATACGACATACCGATAAGGTAGTACGCATCGAACTCGTCGCCTGTTAGCTTGGAAGCCGCCGTATCGAGAAGCTCGACGCTCTCCTGCGGCGGCAGCTGAATCACCGGCGTACCGTCCACCGCGAAGTCCGGGGACGCGGCGAAGAACAGTGCAAGATAGTTTCGATAATCCTCGGGACCCATGGCGATAGCACGGCGAAAGTAACCGTCCGCGATTTTCGTATCGCCGGCTTTCAGCGAGATCTCACCGAGTACCCGCGCGAGTTCCGGACTTCCGTCGTCACTGGCAAAGAGACCTTCGAATACGGCAAGGGCCTCGTCGTAGTTTTCAACCTCGTAATACGCCCGGCCGAGCAGCAGAACGAGATCGTGCGGCAGGTCGGATCGATCTCCGCGCGACTCGAGCAGCGCAACTGCATCATCGGCCCGCCCCTGCTCGATGTACAGCCTGGTGGTGATTCCGAGAACCTCGTATCCACTCTCATCCGCTCGAAGGTTCGCAAGCAACACAGCTTCGGCGTCATCTAACCTGTTCTGTTCGACATAGATGTTGACCAGATCCAGGCAGGCCTCCGTGAATTCCGGGTCAATCTTGAGCGCGTTCTGAAACGCACTGATCGCCTCATCGGTTCGCCCGAACTGCTGCAAGAGCCTGGCCTGTTCGTAAAACAACGGCGCGTGAAAATTGTTCAGTCCGCCGGCCCGTTCGTACGCGTCCAACGCTTCGTCATAACGGCCGGTCTCTTTGAAAATTGTCGCGAGCGTCCGTTCGACGTCGAAAGTCGGTTCCGAGACGTCACGGAGTCGGAGAAGGTAATCGACGGCACGCTCTTTGTCGTTCTGAAGGTAGAGTATTCTCGCCTTCATGAACAACGGTTCGAACGCGTCGCCTTCGATGGCAATCAGTGAATCGAGAATGACCTCGCAGGTGGAAAACTCACCCACGCGAAAGTACGCCTCGGCGAGCTTCGCTCCGATCTTCGGGTCATGGTTGCTCTTATCCCACGCGGTTTCGAGGTACGCAATGGCCTTTCGCGCCGACCCGCTCTCCAGAAGGAACACGCCCATCGTATAGGCGGACAGGCCGCTATCACTCTCCGGCTCGGCCACCCTCGGACGGTCCGTCTCGACATTTGCCGACGCAGCAGCGGCCAGGAGACCGATAACCATCACCACCGCGAGGACCCGGCGTAGAGGGCCCACGTTGTCACTATTCCGCGAACGAATCAACATAATTGCTTGGTGAATTGCACGTTACGTGTGAAGTTGCCCAAAAATCGAGCTTTCCTATGCCTATAATATACTATATCTTACCAACAAAAGGGCAGTAATGGCACCTCGTCACTCATCATACCTCGTCCTCGGTTTCCTCGTGATCGTTCTGGCAACGCCGGCATGCTACACGCTGCTCAAGCATCCGAGAGTCAAACGTGAACGGGTCTATGTGGAGGTGGAGAGCAATCAGTGCACGAGCTGCCACTACGACGACAAACTCAAGTCCTACCACACCCTGGCGAACCGGGCCACCGCCCGGGAGAAAGGTTGGAAAGAGTACTACTCGATTCCCTGGTGGTACTCGGGTGAATGGCGGGACGAGCCCGAAAAGTTCAAACCGGTTCCGGACTGATACCTGCCGTAACGAAAAAGTCGCGGAATCGCGCTCCTACGCGAACCGGCACCCCACCCCAACACAACGTAACCCGATTGCAGGTTTCGTCGATGAACAGACCAGCAAGAAACGCTCCGTCGAGGCGCCTTCCGCCGCCCGAACGGCCCCGTCAGATCGGGCTGTGGCTGCTGGTCGTCACCGGACTCCTTCTTTACGCTCAGGCCCGTCCGGCGGCCGGCCAGACCATCGGCGATGCCATCACGATGGAGGATCTCGGCCTCACGATGCGACTTTCCCCGGCGGCCCGCCCGGCAGGGATGGCCGGGACGTACACGTCGGTCGGCTCGGACGTGCACTCTATCCTCTACAATCCCGCCGGCTTGACAGGGGTTTTTCGTCCCGAGCTCACTCTCGGATTCCAGCATCAGCGGCGCAAACTAGAATTGTCGTACTACGACACGCCGGTCGACGTGGATTTTTCGAACTCAACGCTCGACCATCTGTCGGTAGCCTTTCCGATACCGACCTACCGGGGTAGTTTCGTGCTTGCCGCCGGTGTCTATCGCCTCTACTCGAACGATCTGGATCTTCTGTATCGTGGCTACAACACGGCAACGCAGACCCAGGACCACTATCGCCTCCAGCAATCAGGCTCACTGTACAGCTTCACCCTCGGCGCGGCGACGGATCTCTCCCCGTGGGTGTCTCTGGGTGGCAGCGTGTACCTGCTCAACGGGAACGTTTCCGCCCTGACCCAGTACAGTTTCGATTTCGATACACCGATCCCAGGCGGTACCCCCGAGTCTGTGGCGTTGATCGACGATGTCACGCTCGATATGACCGGGGTCGGAGGTTCCGTCGGTTTTCAGATCCATCCGTCCCGCGTCGTTCGCGTCGGGCTCTCAGTAACGACTCCCACGCGCCTTTTTGTCGATGGCAGGGGTGACCAGGAGATCGCGGCCTATTATCCAAACTCGCCTGATACGTTTCTCGTAGACTCGGGCAACATCGCCGTCGATTACACGATCCCCTTCCGGTTCAACGGTGGCGTCGCCGTATTTCTCCCGAACGTGATGCTGACCGGCGAAGTCGGTTACTCGGACTGGGCGGAAACCAGAGTCGATGGGAAATCGATCAAGGACGAAAACCTGAAGCCTTATTTCACGGAGGTGATCAGCTGGAGCCTCGCAACGGAAGTGACGCTACCACGGGTTCCCGTGCGTCTGCGAGCCGGATACCAGTACCTGCCCTACGCACTGGAGTACTTGAACGCCGACCGCATGGCGCCTCTGAAGCGACGGTACGTGATCGGGCTCGACCCGGACGACGCGTTTCAGCAGGCGGAAGTCACGCAGCAGCGCCGTGTGATTGCCGCGGGAATCGGCGTATTGATCGGTACTTCGTTTACGTTCGACCTTTCTTTTGAGCACAGCCAGGGCGAGCGCCGAATACCAACTATGACGGATCGAAGAACGTCTCGGCGAGCCGCACTGACGGCTGCCTACCGGTTTTGATCTGCTTCAGAAGAAGAGGAGGGCGTCAGGGTTTTCGTGTCACGCCGCTCAGCAATGCCATGTAGGCTTCATCAAGTTTTCCCATCATATCTTCGCTCACCCCACCGCCCATTTCCAATGTGTGGTTGTAAATGTCCTCGATGTATCGACACAGCGACACCTGCCCGGTTTCGATCTGCTCGTCGATGAGCTGCTTCAGCTCTTCGACACGCTGAACGAAATCTGGATCTTTCGATTCAACGTCTTTGACGTTATGGAAGTACTGGTTGAGAAGATTCATCCAGTATGTGTCGTGCTCGCCCCCGTTGTCGAAGACGCACCCGGGCTTGTCGGTCAAGAAGCAGTAGCCGTAAACAAAATAGGTACACTGGAAGAGACCCTGACGGAAAAAACGGCGGAAGCACTCGATGCTTGTCTCGTCGAATTGACACGGGAGCTGGCACTCCCGGCAGAGCGTCTCGGCGTCGCTGCCGTACACGAACGGAACTTCGGGGACTTTGATCTCTGGCCGACCCATAAGCACGTCTTAATGCACAAAACGTGCCGCTTCGAACCCCACTCACGCCTCTTCGCCGACTCCGTTCGTTTTTAAGAGCTTCTTGTAAGCCATTTTGGCGGCTTCCTGCTCGCCGAGCTTCTTTGTCTTGCCGACGCCTCCTCCGA
>JAPUJU010000001.1 GCA_027296025.1 bacterium | reverse complement strand
GCATAGTAGAAGCGATACGCCAGTGCGTGACCGTCTACGAGATATAATGACATTTCGAACGGATCCTGTTGACAGGGGGAAGCAGTCTTCGACGCCCCGCTACGGCGGACGCTCCAATGCTCGGTACTAGCGCAAAACTATCAACTATAGAGGGAATTGTCTAAAATAAACTGCCGAACGGCCCCGGGGACATCGTTTGTCGCACGGCCGGAGCGAAGCGTGGCGCGGAGCTCAGTGGACGAGACATCGATCACCGGCTCCTCGAAAACAACGAGCGATGCCGGCCCGCTCACGGGCAGCTGGAGCGAGTAACCGGTCCGGGCGAACACGACGAGGGTCGCAAGGTCGAGAATCGACTCCGGCTCTTTCCATGTCGGCAGGTCCTGGAGACTGTCGGCGCCAATAATCATGTAGATATCGTCGTATTGCCTGGCCAGCCGGCGCAGCAGGTCGACTGTGTACGACGCTCCTTCTCCCTCGGACTCCATTCGCGAGAGCTCGAAGCCCTCCTGGCCGGCAATCGCCAACTCGACCATCTGGACCCGCCGATCGAACGGCGTCATCGTGTCGGTTGATTTGTGGGGCGGGTGCGGCGCCGGCATGAACAGCACCGTTTCGACGGCAAGCGAGACGATCGTTGCCTTCGCCATTTCGAGGTGGGCCCGGTGAGGTGGATCGAATGTACCGCCAATCACGCCGATCCGGCTCATGCTAACTGCCTTCTTTTTCGATCTGACGGCGAACTCGCTTCGCTCCCTCGGATGCTTTCGACGTCACATCGATTCTTCTCGGATGAGCCTCGACTTCCAGGTACCACCGGAGAGACTGTGTGTATTCTCCCCGCATTTCCCGTACACGACCCTTCCAGTACTTTGCGCGAATCCAGTAGTCGTTATCCGGATAGTTCTCGATGATCTTGTCGAGATAGATGATCGCGGAGTTGTATTTTTTTTGTGACACGTAAAGAAGTGCGTTCTTCAGATGTTTCTTAGCCTGGCGCGCCTTGATTTTCGCGATGTATTCTTCCGCTTCCGGAATACGATTGCTTTGCGGGAACACTTGAACGAACTGCATTAGTTTCGATAAAGACTCGTCGCACTTCGACTGATCTAGCCGCTCGTTTTCGGGGCACTGCTTGAAAAGTGCAATCGCTCCCTTGAAGAAACCGTCGTCGACGAGATCACTGTAGCCGTAGTTCGTCACCAGGATGTGATACTCGACGGTTGAGAGCGCCCATTCTTCTTCGGAAAAGCGTGTCTCGCCGAGCATGAACTGTGCATAGTCGCTGCGCTCGTGCCCGGGGTGTCGTTCCAGAAAGGCCTTATAGAGATGCTGCGCCTGAAAGAAATTGTGCTTCTGATAATGCCTGTCCGCTTCGGCGAGAATCTTCTCAGGTGAGTTCGGGACCTTGGGGATTCCGCCGACGCATCCAACCGAGACCAGGAACGACACAATAAATAGTGTGAGGGTCCGCCTCGAACGGAACCGTAGATTTCTAATTGCGAACCTGAGCATTTCTTTGTGTGCCTCCCGTCCATTCGTGTCCTATAAAAGACCCGAATCGCGAAGAGTGTTGATCTTTTCGCGCGCCTTTTCGACTATACGACCGGAGGCACCCCGGTCTTCCCGGATGACGGCTTTGTACTGTTCGTACGCCTGCTGGTATTCTTCCATGCGCTCGTACGCCTCGCCGAGAAGAAAACGTGCGCGTTGAACGCGCGAGACATTTCGAGTTCGCTCCAGGAGATCGGTGATCTGCTCGATGACCGTCTCGTAGTTCCCGCGTTCGAACTCTCCCCTCGCACCCTTGTAGATCATGTTGACGAGCTTCAACCTAGCCTGACCCGCGAGCGGCGCTCGTGGACAGTTTTCGATCTGCCGCTCCAGCGATGCGATGGCCGAGGTGGAATCACCGAGTGCTATGTAACACTGGGCCATGTTGAAGAACGCGCCCTCCGCGGCCGAAGTATCAGGGTATTCATACACGGCCGTCACGTAAAACTTGACCGCTCGCTCAAAATCCCGCTCCTCGAAGTACGCATCGCCGACAAGGTAACGAAGCGTACCGAGGTCGAGCTCGCTGTCCATATTAGAGGCGGTTTTCAGGCGCCCCAACGCCTGCCGGCGGCGGCCCGCGTCCACCGACTCCCGGCCTTTCTCGTACAGATGCTCGGCGATCTCCGCTGCGATTTCAGGGTCGGCCGCTTTGGCCTCCCCGAATCGACGGAACGCCTCAAAATCGCGCCCGCTTTCCATGAGCGCAAGTCCATAGTAGTAGTACACCCGACCCGTGTGAACGCCCTTGCGGATCGCGTGCTCGCAAAAGAGAATCGTGTCCTGGTATTTGCCCTCCTCGTAACTACCTTTTATCTCGGAGAGCGCTTTTCGCTCCGGCGAACACCCCGCCACCGTCAGCACCTGAACGATCACTGTCAACGCAACGCCGGAGAGAGCAATTCCTTTGCGCGCTGTCCCGATAGATCTCTCTAATGGAGTCATGGGCGAGAGACGATCTTATCCGTCTGTCTGATTGGAGAAAAATAGATAGATCAATCCAACAATAATACCGCTGACGACTACCGGCTCAACGATTCTTCCCCAGTTCGTCGTGTCGTGGGGGGGTTTTGTGAACGCGTAATCACCCTGTTCTACGTCATTCACTTGGCTGTAGGAAAACTGATCTTCGTAGTGCTTCGACGAATCACCAACCCAGACGATGGTTTCATCCGCGGGATCGACTAACCTCGCATGCAACTTGATGTCGGCCTCCCGTTTGACCTTCTTGCCACCCAACAGATAAGCGCGGTATATTTTCGGATACCGCAGGTTGAAATTGAGCGCGTGGTACTCAAGGATGAGGCTCGAGGACGCAGTCGTGTCGTTGATCGTTTTGCTCAGCAAGGTCCGCATCCGGTAGCCATTCGTCGTCAGGACACGCGTAAACACGTAGTCCAGAAAATCGTACCGCTCGTCCTCCGCGTACGGTACCAGAATGATGTCTCGCACCTGATGCTCACTCGGCACCCCGGCCAGGACGTCCAGCAGCACCTGACCGGCCAGCTTGTCCATGACGTCCAGGTTTGTCGTGACCGGATCGCCGGCGTGTGCGGTAGCTGAGAGTGAAGCCACCAGAAAACCGGCCGAAAGCACTGAACACCACACTTTTCGCATTATTCCTCCCAAAAATAGACCCTCAGATAGATAACGAATCGTCCGGAGACGGTCAAGCGCTTTGGCTGCCGCTGACTACGGCCCTCAGATCGTGAATGTCCGAGTCCGTAATCCGCGCGTCGACGAATGTTCCGACGTCGAGGTGTTATCCACGAAGGTACACTTCGCCGTCGACTTCGTATGCCTGACCGTAATAGCGGCCGGAGTAAGCGAAACCTTCCGGATACGACGCGTCGTCGCCCAGCTTCCGATCGACGAGAATCCGATGCCGGTTTCCCAGTTCCCGGTTGAGCAGACCGAACGAGATCGATTCCTGTAGATCATTGAGTTCGGCGACGCGTTCTTCCACGAGGTGACGTTCTACTCGACCATTCATTACCGCAGCAGGAGTGTTTGACTCAGGGGAGTACGAAAATACACCGAGCGAGGCGAATTCAGTAACCCGTAGAAACGACTTCAACTCATCGAAGTCTTCATCCGTCTCGCCCGGAAAACCAACAATAACCTCACTCCGAACCCGTAAGTCGGGAAACTCGGCTCGGAGTCCTTCGAAGAGCCTCCGCAAACGGGCCCGTGTGTAGGGGCGACGCATCCGTTTCAGCACCCGGTCGGAGGCGTGTTGTACGGGCGCTTCCAAGTACCGGCAGACCGCCGGATACTCGAACAGGCGCCTGGCGAGTTCCAGGCTGAGCGACCCGGGGTGGAGGTAAAAAATCCGAATCCACTCAATCCCTGTCTCCGCAATGGCACCGACCAGATCCGCGAAACGGTGCCCTTCACTATTATACGACGTTATGTCCTGAGCAAGTAGCGAAACTTCCTTCACGCCCTGGCCCATGAGGTTCTCGAGCTCACGGACGATCGACGCCACCGGACGGGAGACCATCCTTCCTCGGATCCGGGGTATGGCACAGAACGTACACTTGCGGCTGCAGCCCTCTGCGATCTTCACGTAAGCGGTATGCGAGGGCGTAAGCAGGATGCGCTCCTCGAACCCGGCAAACCGGTCCTCGACAGGGTCAACGGCAGCCGGAGCGGCTCCCCCCCATTCCCTTACGATCGCGGGCAGCGTCGCCTGACCGCCCGCCGGGACGAACCGGTCCACAAACGGCAGCAATTGCCGGAGGTTTTCCTCGCGATGCTTCGGCAGGCAGCCCATGAGGATGAGCTTCTTGCCCTCTCCAGCCGCCTTGACCTCCGAGAGTCTATGGACCTCGTCGAGGGTCTCCTGCCATGCACTGTCGAGAAACGAGCAAGCGCTGACAATCAGAATATCCGCCCGCTCCGGATCATCTGTCGACGTACATCCCGCCTCCCGCAGCAGGGAGAGCGATGCCTCGGAATCAACGAGGTTCTTCGGGCAACCCATTGTAACCAGATGTGCTTTCATACGTTTCGGTACCTAGTTTGGAGGATCCTCATTCGATCCCGACCCGAGGAGTGAGCAAAGCCAAAGCGGTGCCCGCGGACCGTCGACACGCGCGCAGGTGGCATACCATCTTACTCTGCCAGGGGGTCTGCGACTTCTTCGCCTTGCTTCAAGTACACTTCGCGCGCCCTGCTTCCGTCGGGCGGCCCGACGATACCGGCTTCTTCCAACTGGTCGATCAAACGGGCAGCCCGCGCGTACCCTACGTGCAGTTTTCTCTGCAACAGCGACGTAGAGCCCTGATGATAGCGCACGACAATTTCCTTCGCATCATAGAAAAGTCCATCCTGCTCGCCCGTCGAGCCGGTGGCACCGGACGTTTCTTCGTGCAGCTCCAGGTGTGCGGCCTCGTATTCGTACTTTTTCCAGTGCCCGACGATTGCTTCCAGCTCTTCCTCGGACAACCAGGAACCGTGAAGCCTCACGGCTTCGGGGTGCTTCGCGTCGATGTAGAGCATGTCGCCGCGCCCGAGCAGTTTCTCGGCGCCGCCGACATCGAGAATGGTTCGGGAGTCCACCTTGCTCGCCACACGGAACGCGATGCGCGTCGGAAAGTTCGCCTTTGTCTTTCCCACAATCACATCGACAGACGGGCGTTGTGTCGCAACAACCATGTGGATACCTACTGCGCGCGCCATGTTCGCGAGCCGCGACATCAACAACTCGATGTCTGCACCTTTCTGAAGCATGAGGTCTGCGAACTCGTCCACGATGAGGACAATGTACGGCATCTTCTCCTGCGGATTTTCCGGATCGATTTTTCCGAGCGTAATTTTCGAGTTAAAGCTTTCAATATTCTTGACACCGTGGTCGCGCAGCAACATGTTGCGCCGTTCCATTTCACGTATCAGAAAGCTCAACACCTTCGGGGCATCGCGAGGGTCTGTGATTACCGGGTGAAGCAGGTGCGGTATTCCATCGTAAACCGTCATCTCCACCATTTTGGGATCGATCAACAGTAGCCGCACCTCCGTCGGACGGTACTGCAAGAGAATGCTCCCGAGCAGCGTGTTGAGTGAAACGCTCTTGCCAGACCCCGTCGTCCCGGCCATCAGCAGGTGCGGTGCGCCGCAAAGGTTCATGTAGAACGGCTTACCGATCGCGTCAGCGCCGAGACCGATCATGACGCCGTTCATCCGCAGACGATCGGGCACATCTTCGAGAATGTCCCGAAGGTAAACAATTTCCTGTTTCGGATTGGGAATCTCGATGCCAACAACGGCGCGACCGGGAATTGGCGCGATGAGTCGAAGGCTACGCGCCCGCATGGCAAGCGCGAGATCATCGGATCGGCTCACGATTTCTTTGATACGGACACCGGGAGCCGGTTCGAACTCGAACGTTGTAACCACCGGGCCCTGATTGACCGCCGTCACCTTACCCTGGATACCGTAGTTCTCAAGTTTGTCCTCGAGCACCTCGCTCCAGTTGTCGAGCTGCCCGTCCGTGAACGCCCGGTCCTGTTGCACACCCGACCTCAACAGAGAAAGGGGTGGCAGCACCGCTTCTGTGAGAGGCCGTCCCGTCGAGGCGCTCTCCGCTCGGGCGGGCTCTGGCTTCCTCTTACGACGCTCCGGAACGACTCGCGCCTCAATGCTTCGCTCCGGGACCGATGGTACTGGATCGCTCGCCCACGGTGGGTCGTCGGGCACCGTCACCGGACGCTTCGAGCGCGGGAATTCCGTTTCCTGCTGTGAGCGGAGTTCGCGTTCCCGCTGACGCTCAGCCGCTTCAATCCGTTTCAACTCTCGCCCTTCCCACCGCTCCTCCGCCCGTTCAGCGAGTGCCTCTTTCGCCTCACGAAGGCCAGAGGCCGCCCACACAAACATGCCCCCGAACGCACGGGCGACCGGACGGAAGTCGGGTGTCTTTTCGGCTATCGACACCATGAGGCGACCGAAGTAGCGGAGTTCCTTAAGCAGAACGATCAATAGACATGAGGTCAGGAGAATCGTGGCGCCGATCCCGCCGATCATCGACGACAGCGTTTCCGCGATCCGCGTCCCGACGGCGCCGGTCATCGCCGGACTGGACATCACCGTGTCCAGCGCGAAGAATACGTTAAACAGGATGGTCAGAACAGCCGCTTTGAGGGCGATCCTGCCGGCTGACCACGCACGGCCCGCCGCAAGACCACCTCACGCAGCTCACCCGCGACACCGGC